>JASHUI010000739.1:0-7497 GCA_030040095.1 Streptosporangiaceae bacterium
TCCGGCGGCCGGCCGGCGCCGCCGACGACCAGGACGTGCTCGACCCCCGGCGGGCGCGGGGCCGCCAGCACCGAGGCGGTCTCGTCGACGGGACTGCGGCCGCGGAACTCGTCGCAGATCACGAACACCCGCGCGTGCGAGCGCCGGAGCAGGTCGTCGACCTCCCGCTCGCGGAAGATCGGCATCAGCGGGCAGCAGACCGCGCCGATCCGCACGACGGCCAGCGAGAGCACCGCGAACTCCAGCCGGTTCGGCAGCTGGTAGGCGACCGCCTCGCCGGGGGCCAGGCCCAGCTCCAGCAGCAGCGCCGCGGCCCGGTCCGCGCGCTCGTCGAGGTCGCGCCAGGTGAGGGCGGCGTCGGGCCGGCCGACCGGCCCCACCTCGATCACAGCATCCTGATGGGGGTTCTCCCGCGCGTGCCGGCGCACCGGGTCGGCCGTCGTCATGCCGGTCACCGGATGGCCGCCCGGTCGACGGACAGGTTCATGCCGATCGAGCCCATGTCGTCGAGGAACCGCGGGTAGGAGATCCGATACGCGTGCGGATAGGTCAGCCGGCTCTCGCCGGCGGTCCGGGAGGCCGCTACCGCCAAGGCCATCAGCACGCGGTGATCGTTGAAGGACGACAGGTCGGCCCCGTGCAGCTGCTCGACGCCCTCACACACCAGCCGGTCGGTGTCCAGGCGCACCCGTCCGCCCATGCGGTTGAGCTGCATCATGGCCTTGACGCGGTCGGACTCCTTGAGGCGCACGTGGGCCACGTTGTCCAGAACGGACGTGCCGCGGGCACACGATGCCAGCACACTGAGCACCGGAAGCATGTCGGGCACCTTGCGGCAGTCCACGCGCACGGGTTCCAACGTCGAGCCGTCGTGCCGCACCCGGACCCAGCCGGTGTCCGGGTCGCGTCGCAGCGGGACGCCCATCGCGGCCAGGATCTCCAGCAGATCCGCCTCGGGATGGTCCACCTCGCCCGCAGCGACCGCCGGGAGTCCGCGGAACAGCACATCAGACGGATGCAGGGCGGCCGCGGCCAGGCCGAAGGCCGCGGAGCCGACGTCCGGCGGCAGCCGGATCTCGGCCGGGACCGGCCGCTGCCCGGGCTCGATCTCGAACCGCCGGCCATCCGCGCGCACCCGCACCTGCAGGCCGAACAGCCGCATCATCGCGATGGTCAGGTCCACGTAGGAGCGTTCGTTGAACGGGCCGACCACGTCCACCGTCATCGGTCCGGTGGCGAACGGGGCGACCAGCAGCAGGCTGGAGATCCACTGCGACAGGGTGCCGGGAATCTCCACCCGGCCCCCGCTCGGCGGCCGGGCCGGGATCCGCAACGGGAGGAGCCCGTTCGCCGACGAGACCTCCACGCCGATCCCGGCCAGCGCGTCCAGCAGCGGACCGATCGGCCGGCGGCGGAAGTACTTCTGGCCTGTGATGGTGACCGGCTTCTCGGCCAGCGCGGCGAGCCCGCTCAGGAAGTAGAGCGTCGTCCCGGAGCTGCCCACGGACACCTCCGAGCGGACCGGCCGGTAGCGGCCGCCGCGCACCACGAACGTAGAACCCTCGACGGTGATCGACGTGCCGAGGTCTCGCAGCGCCCTGATGGTGCCCCGCACGTGCTCCGCATCGCAGACCCCGTGGATCCGGCTGGTCCCGTCAGCCAGCGAGGCGAGGATGAGGGCGCGGTGCGCATGGTACTTCGACACCGGGACGTCGAGCGCCCCCGCCAGCGGCTCGCTGATGCCCTTGACGACTAGACACACGACACCCTCCTTCTCACGACGCCGTCGCCGTGGCGCCGACGCCGCTGAGGAGGGCGTGCATGCCGCCGTCGGCGTGCACGACCTGGCCCGTCGTGCAGCGCGACAGATCCGACAGCAGGAACAGCAGCGCGCCGGTCACCTGTGTCGGATCCGTGCGGTCCCAGCCCAGCGGTGCCCACTTCTCGTAGTGCTCGGCCAGCGCCGAGAACGTGGGGACCCCGCGGGCCGACACCGTCTCGATCGGCCCCGCCGCGATCAGGTTGACCCGGATCCCCGACGGCCCGAGGTGTGTCGCGAGGTACTTGGCAATCGCCTCCAGCGCCGCCTTGTAGACGCCCATCCAGCCGTAGCCGGGGATCACCCGGCTGCTGTCGACGGTCAGGCCGACCACCGCGCCGCCGCCCGGTGCGCGCTTGAGCAACGAGGCCAGCGCGGTGGCGAGCTGCTGGAACGAGAACGCCGAAGCCCGGAAGCCGTCAAGCACCCCGTCGGCCGGGGCGGTGAGAAACCCCTCGCCCAGCGCCTCCTTCGGCGCGGCGGCGATGCTGTGCACGACGCCGTCGAGGCGGCCCCAGCGCTCCTCGATCCGCGCGGCGAGCGCGCCGACGCTCAGGTCGGACATGACGTCCAGTTCGAGCACCTCGGGGCGGGAGGCGAGGAGGTCGGCCGCCTTGTCGGTGATGCGGGCCGCCCGGCCGAAGGACGTCAGGACGACCTCGGCGCCCGCGTCCTGCAGGGCGGCGGCCGCGTGCCAGGCGATCGACTCCTTGTTGAGGACCCCGGTGACGAGGTAGATCCGCCCGGCCAGGCTCGGCGGGTAACTCAAGCCGGCCCGCTCGCGACGATGCGCTCGGCGAGCTCGCCGAGCGTGACGTCGGCGAGCTCGCTGCGCGGGATTTCGACACGGAACTCCTTGGTCACCATGATCATCAGGTCGGCGACGTCCAAGGAGTCGATCCCGAGCGTGTCGAACTTGGAGTCCGCGGTGATCTCCTCCGCGTCGACGCCCATGTCGACCAGCTCCGCGCGCAGACGCTCCTCGACGGCGGACGTGGTGAGCGGAAGCCTGGGGATGGACATGCTAGACGGCTCCTTCTGTCAGGATCGGTTGGCTGTCCCCGGCCACGCGCGCATGGCGGGCGAAAGCCGGGGAGTGCAGCTGCGCCCAGTACCACTGGCGCCAGTAGCTCTCGGCCAGCTCCAGCCAGGTCTCCAGCCGGTGCGCGTCGTCGAGGAAGCGGTTCATGCTGACGAGCAGCCAGCTGTACACGCCCTGGCTGTCGCGGCAGTCCGAGCAGTGGCCGGAGGTGCAGCAGAACTGGAGGGTCTTGTAGTCCGCGCCGTAGACGGCGAAGCCGTCGAGCACCGGGTTGCCGTTGCGGATCCGCTCGGCATGGTCAGGATGGTCGACGCTGATGCTCGGGCAGACGTCGTAGCCGAAGTGGCCACCCCAGTGGGTGCGCCCGGTGATCAGGGCCTCGATGAAGTACGGGTGGCACACCACCGTGTCCGGGTACAGCTCCTTGACCCGCAGCGCCTCGGCGAGCGTGCGCTTCTCGTCGTCGATCCGCAGCGCGTGGTCGCTGCCGTGGGCCGAGTAGAAGTTGAACGTGACCTGGTTGCCGTTGTCCTCGATCGCCCGCACCGTCGGTTCGACGTACTGCAGGCCGTCCTCCGACAGCGCGTACACGAAAACGACCCGCGGGTCGTCGCGGTAGTTCTCGAGGGCGGTCTCGAACAGGCCGGAGAACGCCGATCCGTTGACCCGGTAACCCCGCAGGGCGTCGTCCAGCGGACCGCCGCCGAACAGGCTGATCGCCACCGCGATGTTCTCCAGGCCGGCGCGCGGCAGCGGCCGGATACCGTTGGTGGAGACCGTGATGTAGGGAAGCCGGCCGACGAACGCCGCGAGCCGCTCGGGCACCAGGGTCGGCTCGCCGCCGATCAGGGTCGCCTGGGTGACGCCGCGGGCGACCAGCGAGTCCACGAACTCGCGGATCACCGTGGCATCCGACGTGTCCTTCACCGCCTCGTCGAATCCGCCCTCGAAGTACCAGCACCCTTTGCAGCGGATGTTGCAGGCGGTCGTCAGGTGGACCTCGGTGGCGCTGACGCGCAGCCCCATGTCGCGCACGGCGTTGAGGCGCGGGAGGAGGTCGGGGCGCTCAGCCAGCAGCGACTGCAGGCGGGCCTTCGACTCCCGGCGTGACAGCGGCCGCGGATTGATCGAAACAGGTATAGGCATGGGGGATGCTCGTCCTCTCCGGGGCGTCAGTCAGGCACGACGAGGCCGAGCGAGTGGGCCCGCGGGGTGACCGTCTTCCGCCACTTCTCCAGCGCCTCGGCGTTCGTCGTCTGGCGCAGCCCGAACCGGACCGCCCGCTCGGAGCGCGCGGAGTTCGGCGTGCCGAACAGGTCCTTGAACACCGGCCACAAGCGGTTCAGGGCCGCCTGCAGCTGCTCGCGGCCCTCCTCGGTGACCACCAGGTTGCGGCACACCCGCGCGCCGTGCGCGACGTGGATCTTCTCGTCGAGGATGATCGTCCGGACGGCCTCCGCCCACGGTTTGTAGCTGCTCTGCGCGAACTCCCTGATCATGATCAGCGCGCTCTCCTCGCCGATGTAGGAATAGATCCCGCGCTCGGCCCAGGTGGTGCACTGGTGCAACCGGATGTCCGAGAAGCGGCGCCGCTCCGCCATCGACTGGGACTCCATCGGGGTGGTGTCGATGCCGATGTCGGCGAGCACCCGCTTGCCGATCTTGTAGTGGTCGTACTCCTCGGCGGCGCGCTCGGCGCACACCTGGCGCTCCTCGGCGCTCGGCGCCAGCGGGAGGAACATCAGGGTGTAGTCGTCGCCGCCGGACAGCTCGCCCTCGGTGTTGATCGTGATCTGGCTGATGAGCGCTCTCTGATAGGCGATGGGCATGCGCTTGAACTCCTCGGGAGTGCGCACCACCACTTCCTCGTCGTCGAAGATCTGTAAAGACATGCGAAGACCACCTCGCGTCAAGAAGGGACGAAGGGACAGGGACCGTTCAGCCGGTCCGGGCGGGGACGGACGATCGGGGCCGGACACGCGGCGCCGCGCGTCTCCCGCCGTGCGGCCGGTGCGGCCGGCTGCTTACGCCAGGCGGTCAACGGCCAGCCTCTGGATTTCGGAACGCTGGATCTTGCCGATCGGCGTGCGCGGGAAGGCGTCGACGCCGATCTCGTCGAGGGCCACGAACCTGCGCGGCACCTTGAATCCGCCGAGGTGCTCCATCAGGGTCTTGCGCCAGCCGTCGTGATCGGCCGGCGCGCCGGGGAGCAGGGTGTGGACGAGGACCAGTTCCACGCCGGTCACCGCGTGGGGGACGGCGACGACGACGGCGTCCTGGATCCCGGCCAGCCGGGGCACCAGGTTCTCGATCTCCGCGGGGTAGACGTTCTCCCCGCTGACGATGACCATGCTGTCGATCCGGTCGATGACGGACAGGCGGCCGCGGGCGTCCAGATGCCCCAGGTCGCCGCTGCGGACCCACCCGTCCACCAGTTTCCCGGCGGTGAGCCCTTGCTCGCCCTCGTAGCGGGTGAAGATGCTCGGCCCGCTCAGCAAGATCTCGCCGTGCGCGCCGGCCGGCAGGTCCTTCCCGTCCGGGTCGACGATGCGGACCTTCGCGAACGGGACGGGCGGTCCGGCGGTGCGGACGCCCCCGGGATCGCGGTCGCGTTCCTCCACCGTCGTCAGGGAGGTCATCTCGGTCATGCCGTACACCTGGCGGACGGGGATGCCGAACGTGTCCTCGAAACGGTGGATCAGCTCCGTGCCGAGCGCCGAACCGCCGGCGAGAACTGCCTTGAGACTGCGGGACGCCGGCCGCTCGGGCCGCTCCACCAGACTCGCCAGGTAGGCGTTGACGACCAGCGTCCATGTGGGCTGATGACGGTCCACATAGCGCCAGAACCGCGCCAGGGCGGTCTCGGAGCGCACGCACACGCTCCGGCCGCCGCACCACAGGGGCGTCAGCGTCGGGAAGCCCTGACCGCCGGCGTGGAACATGGGGACGACGTTGAGGAAGACGTCGTCCTGGCCCGCGTCCGCCCACCTGACCATCGCCAGGGAGTTCGCGAGCAGGCTGCGGTGCGACAGGACGACGCCCTTCGGCGTGCCCGTGGAGCCGGATGTGTAGACGATCTCCGCGTCCAGCAGTCCGTCGTCATCGGACATCGACAACTCGCCCTGATATGCCGCGCCGCGCGCGAGGATGTCGGCCAGCATGGTCTCCGCGTCGTCCACGGTGATCCAGCGCAGGTCCCGGCCCGCGGTCGCGGCGAGCCGATCCCGGTGCCCGATGACGAGCTCGGGCTTGGCGTGGGCGAGGAGCGCCTCCAGTTCGGCGGGACCGGTCTTCGGGTTCAGCGGCACCAGCGTGCGCTGGGCGGCGATGAACCCGATGAAAAGCAACGCCGCCAGCGAGGAGTTGTGCAGGATGACGGCCACGCGCGCGCCCGGCGACACCCCGTGCTCGTCGAGGAGCGCCGCGCAGCCTTTGGTGAAGGTCAGCACGTCCGCGAAGCTGACTAAACGGCCTTCCCCCTCGGCCGGGAGGAGGTACGGGTGCCCGCCGAACCGGTCGGCGCTGGTCGTCACGAGCTGGAGCAGGTTGGTCGTCGCCGCGAGGTCCGGGTCGCCAGGCGGGCTAAACGGCGACATGCGGGCCCTCCACCTCGCGGGACGTCCTCACGGCCGCGCACAGGTGATTCACGGTGGGGGTGTCGAAGATCACGTCGACGACGTCGACGCCGTAGGCCGACTCCACCCGGTTCACGATCGCCACCGCGGCCACGGAGTCCATGCCGAGCACGGTCAGGTCGTCGTCCGGCCCGACATTGGACCGCCTCAGGATCTCGGCGCAAATCGCCGTCATCTGGGTATGCAACTCGGGCATCGCCACTGGACGAGGTCTCCCTGTCGCCTCCGGGACGTGGTTCGGTACTCCGGTCCCCCGTCTAAGCCCCCGTCAGGGATCGTGCGCTCGCGATCCGCCTCTGTCTATAAGACGAAAGTAGTATCCAGACCCTGCGACGCGGGCGCGGGCGGTCGCGCTGTGCACGCTGTAGGCTGACTGTCGCGGTGTAACCTCGTCTCGTCTTGCCAGTCCCGTCCGGCAAGGAGGATCATCGGTGGCGACATTAGCCGACGGCCCGGGGGGGCCGTCGTCATCAGCGGTCGACGACGCGGTCCCCGCCGAGTTCGACACGATCCTGAGACAGTTGCTGCCGCACCTGCCCGCGGACGTGGTCATCGGCCTGGACGACTCCCTGACCGGTATCGGCCTCGGCTCGCTGGCGATGGTCCAGCTCGTTGTCCAGCTCGAGGCGCTGCACGCGATCGAGTTCCCCGACGAGATCCTGGTCCCGGCAACGTTCGAGTCGGCCCGTTCGGTTCTGGCGGTGGTCGACGGCCTGCTGCCCGCCCCGGATCCGGCGCCGTGACCGCAGCCGCCGGCCCCGCCTGCGCGGATCTCGTCGCCACGGTCGCCGGCATCGCCGACGACACGGCCGCCGTCCACGCGGCCGACGTGGACGAGCGGGCGCGGTTCCCTTCGGAGACCTTCGAGGCCTTGCGGAGCGCGGGATCGCTGGCGGCTCTCGTGCCCGTCGAGTGGGGCGGCGCGGGGGCCGACCTGCCGACGGTCGCCCGGGCGGTCACGGCGCTGGGTCGGCGCTGCGGCTCCAGCGCGTTGATCTTCG
>JASHUI010000740.1:0-4090 GCA_030040095.1 Streptosporangiaceae bacterium
TCCGCCGCCAGCAACCCCGACACCACACCCCCCGCCGCCCCCTCCCCCAGCCCCGACACATCCACCACCACCCACTCCACCCCCGCCCCCCGCGACACCACCGACACCGGCACCGCCACCCCCTCCCACACCACCCCGCTGCGCAACACCCCATGCCGCCCCGCCACCACCCCCCACGCCCCCGCCAGCGCCCCCAGATCCAGCTCCCCCTCCAGCAACAACCCCACCTGCACCCAATACACACCCGACCCCGGCGCCAGCCGCGACTCCAGCAACATCCCCTGCTGCAACGCCGTCAGCGGATACACATCCTCGATACCGGTACCGCGAGCGCCCGCGCCCGGACCGGACGTCGTCATGACCCACCTCCGGATTCCGCGGCCTCGCCGACGGATGCCGCGGAGCCGAAGCGTTGCCGCGCGCCTTCGATCACGGCAGCCATGCCGGCCACCGTCGGCTGGTCGAACAGCGCCGCGACGGGGATGTCGATCCCGAAGACGCTCCGGACCCGCGAGATCACCCGGGTGGCGAGCAGCGAATGCCCGCCGAGGTCGGAGAAGCCGTCACGCACGCCGACCCGCTCCACGCCGAGCACCTGGGCCAGGATCCCGGCCAGCAGCTCCTCTGTGGGCGTCGACGGCGGCACGAACCCGACGGCCGGGCCGCGCGGGACGGCATCGGGAGGGGGCAGCGCGGCGCGGTCCAGCTTCCCGCTGACGGTCAGCGGCAGCGAGGCCATCTCGGTGAACACCGCCGGCACCATGAACTCGGGCAGCCGCTGTTTCAGATAGGCCCGCAGTTCGTCGACTGACGGCACGCCCCTGGCCGGGTCGGCGGGGACCAGGTAGGCCGCCAGCCGCGTCTGCCCGGCCGGCCCGTCGCCCGCCACGGCTGCCGCGGCCACCCCCGGGTGAGCCTCCAGCGCCAGCTCCACCTCGCCGGGCTCGACCCGGAACCCCCGCACCTTCACCTGGTCATCGGCCCGGCCCAGGAACTCGAGTTCGGCGCCGCGCCCGGTGTCCTTTCCGGCCACCCAGCGCACCCGGTCCCCGGACCGGTACAGCCGGCCTCCGTCGGCAGCGAACGGGTCGGCCACGAATCGCTGCGCGGTGAGGGCCGCCCGCCCTCCGTATCCGCGTGCCACCTGGATGCCGCCGATGAACAGCTCGCCGGCCACTCCCGCGGGTACCGGATTCAGATGCGCGTCGAGCACGTACGCCCGGGTGTTGGCCAGCGGCCGGCCGATCGGCGGCGCCGCGCCGCGATCCGGCCCGACCAACGCGATGCTGGCGCACACGGTCGCCTCGGTCGGCCCGTACGCGTTCAGCAGCCGGTGATGGTCACGCCACGCCTGCGCTAAGGCCGCGTCCAGCCGTTCCCCCGCCGCGACCAGCGTGGTCACCCCCCTCAGGTCGCCGGGGGCCAGGACCTTCAGCAGCGAGGGCGGCAGCGTCGCCACCGCGATCCCCCGGTCACGAACCAGCCCGGCCAGCAGGTCCGGCTCGGACCGCTGCGCCGATGTGGCGATGGCCAGCGCAGCCCCGGCACACAGCGCGACGCACACCTCGGACACCGCGGCGTCGAAGCTGAACGAGGCGAACTGCAGCACCGCGTCGCCCGGTCCGACCTCGAAGGCCGGAACCTGCGCCGACACCAGGTTCACCACGCCCGCGTGTGTGACCTGTACTCCCTTGGGCACCCCGGTCGATCCCGACGTGTACATCACATACGCCAGCCGCCCCGGATGCGTCGCCGCCACCCCGCGTCCCGGCGTCGGCGCCCGGGCCAGCGCCACCGACGTCAAGGGGTCGTCCAGCCAGATCACCGTTTCCACCGCCGCCGGCGGTTTGCCGGCCGGGCCGGTCAGCCAGCTCCCGGCCGCTGCCCGGTGACCCACGAGCACGCTGACCCGGCTGTCGGCGAGCATGAACTCCAGGCGGTCGGGCGGATACTCCGGATCCAGCGGGACGAACGCGCCGCCGGCCCGCCACACCGCCAGCATGGAGACGATCATGTCGGGGCCGCGCTCCAGGCATAGCCCCACTACCGTTTCCGCGCCCACCCCCGCGCCCAGGAGGTAGCCGGCCAGCCTGCCCGCACGTGCCAGCAGCGCTCCGTAGGTCAGCCAGGTGCTGCCGCAGGCCACGGCAGGCGCGTCCGGATGCTCGGCCGCGCGGACGGCGACCAGCTCCGCCGCCGTGTCCACGGTCGGCACCGGGGCCGCCGTGTCGTTCCAGGCGACCAAGATCTCGCGGCGGTCACCGGCGGACAGCGCCGACAGGTCCCCCACCCGCTGGCGGGGATGGGCCGCGACGGAGCGCAGCAGGGTGGCCAGGTGAGAGGCCAGCCGCTCGATCGTGCCGCCATCGAAGCGGGCCGGGTCGTAAGCCAGGCTGACCTTCAGCCCCGGCCTGAGACCGACCACCACCGCCAGGGGGTAGTCGCTCAGGTTCGCTGCCTCGCGCGTCTGCGACTGCTCCCGCTGCAGCTGCCGCAGCCATCCGGCCACCCGCGCGTCCCGGTCCAGCCGCACCCGCGCCGGGGTGGCGGCGGACGGCAGCCCCGTGACCCCGAACACCATGTCGTCCCCGCCGCTGTAGACCGCCAGCAGCACCGCCCACGCGCCCTGCACCACCGTGGTCAGCCGCAGCCGGTGCCGCCGCGCGAACCGGGCGAGCCCTGCGGCCGAAGCCGCCAGGGGTACCTGGTATTCACCCAGTCCGGCCTGGCCGGTGCCCCATCTGGGTGCCAGATCGGGTTCGGTCATGGCCTGCCTCCGGTGTCGGCGGTGCGGGTGGCGGACCCGAAACGCTGCGCGATGGCGTCCAGGCCGGCCTGGTCCAGCCCGGCCAGCGGGAAGTCCGACGGGGTGTACCCGCCCGCGCCCGGCGCGCAGCAATGCTCGATCAGCTCGCCCAGCACCTCCAGGTACCGGCGGGCCAGCCCGGCCACCGTCGCCTCGTGATGCACCTGCGCCGAGTACGTCCACACCATCACCAGGCACCCGTCAGCGCCGACCCGCGCGTTGATCTCGATCAGATGACTGCGCTGCCCCTGACCCGACCGCCCCGCCCCCAGCTGCCGCCCGGTCAGCCGGAACCGCGCCCCCGCCGCCCCGGCCACCCGGTCGAACTGCCCCATGTAGTTGAAACTCACCGCCGGGTCCACGCCCACCGCCGCCCCCGCCAGATACCGCAGCACCCCATACCCCAGCCCCCGCCGCGGCACCGCCCGCAAATACTCCTTCATCCGCCGCAACGCCGCGCCCAGATCACCATCCGCCGCCCCGCCCAGCACCACCGGGAACACGCAGGTAAACCAGCCCACCGTCCGCGACACATCCACACCCGCCCCCACGTCCTCCCGGCCATGCCCCTCCAGGTCCACCACCACCGCCGCCGACCTGGCCCACCCCGCCAGCACCACCCCCAGCGCCGTCAGCAGCACATCATTGACCTGCGTCTGATACGCCCCCGGCACCTCCCGCAGCAACCGCGACGTCTCCCCCTCCCCCAGCACCACCCGCACCCCCCGCGTCGACGCCACCGAATTAACCCCGCCCAGATCCCGCGGCACCACCCCCCCGCCCGCCGCCGCCACCCCCCGCCAGTACCCCTCCTCCCCCGCCAGCTCCCCCGACCCCGCCAGCCCCGCCAGCCGCGCCGACCACTGCCCGAACGACGACGTCCCCGCCCCCAGCGCCACCACCTCCCCCCGCTCAGCCTGCTCATACGCCGCCGACAAATCCTCCAGCAGCACCCGCCACGACACCGTGTCCACCACCAGGTGATGCACCACCAGCAACAGCAACTGGCCCCGCGCCCCCCGCTCGAACAACACCACCCGCAGCAACGGACCCCGCTCCAGATCCAAACTCGCCTGCGCCTCCCCCGCCCGCGCCTCCAAAAACTCCCCCTCCCCCGCCACGCCCACCCCGCCCGCATCCACCACCCGCACCACATCAGCCCCCTCACCAGCCACCACCCACCCGCACCACACCCCGCCCCGCACCCCGAACCGCGACCACAACCCCGCGTGATACCCCACCAGCCCCGCCACCGCCACCCGCAACACCCCCGCATCCACCCGC
>JASHUI010000078.1:0-3315 GCA_030040095.1 Streptosporangiaceae bacterium
CGCTCATCCAGGTGCGGCAAGATCGTCCCGAACTTCGCCGCCAGCATCTCCCGGCTCACCATCGCGTCCATAGCACACCAAGAAATCACAAACCGGGGAAACTACGTGTTATTTTTCTGCGATCACAAAGTGCGGATGATCAAGGTTTACGGGCGACTCGGCGGCGCGGGCGACTCAGACGCCCGGGCCAATTCAGAGCGTTCTATCAGTTCATCGACGAGCGGCGGACACCCGGTGGCGGCCATAACACGCCGGGCGATTGGACCGGGACCGGTGAGCCGCAGCGAAAATGGCCTGCTCAGCCCCCGTGGCCCGCCCGTATTATGAGGGCATGCTCCAGCTACACGTCACGACCACGCCGGGCAACCCCCGGCGCGACGCGGCGTGATCTGAACCCAAACGCCAAGGCCCCGGGAGTGCCATCCCGGGGCCTTTTGTATGGCCGCGGCGGGATGGTGCCCCGGGCTTACCGAGCCAACGGAGGCACCGATGCGCAGCGATCCCCGACCCGCCGATCAGATACCTGCCGACCACCCACCCGCCGGACCCGCGCCCGTCAGCCACCCACCCGCCGAACCCGTGCCCGCCAGCCACCCACCCGCCGGACCCGCGCCCGCCGATCATCGGCGTCTCGGTCGCGAACTCGGGCTGTTCGCCACCGACCCGCTCGTCGGGGCCGGCCTGCCGCTGTGGCTTCCCGACGGCGCCGTGATCCGGGCCGAACTGGAGAAGCTCGCCGCCGAAGAGGCGATCCGCGGCGGCTGCCAGCGGGTGTTCACCCCGGTGCTGGCCAAGCGGGCACTGTTCGAGCGTTCGGGTCACTGGGCCAAGTTCGCCGACGACATGTTCCCGCCCATGCGGGTCGGCGAGGAGGAGTTCGTGCTGCGCCCGGCCAACTGCCCGCACCACGCCCTCGTGTATGCCTGCGAGCAACGCAGCTACCGGGACCTGCCGGTCCGCCTGGCCGAGCTGGGCGCGATGTTCCGCGGCGAGCTGTCCGGGGTGCTCGGCGGACTGTCCCGGGTCCGGCAGATCAACCTCGACGACACCCACGTGTTCTGCGCGCCCGAGCAGGTGGCGGGCGAGATCGCGGGCGCGGTGCGATCGGTGCAGCGCTGCTACCGGCTGCTCGGCATCGAGGTGGCCCGCTACCGGCTGTCCCGGCGCGGCAACGGCGACGGCTACCTGGGCGGCGGCGACCTGTGGGCCTCGGCCGAGCGCGACCTGGCCGCGGTGCTGGACGACCTCGGGATCGGCTACGAGGACGCCCCGGGCGAGGCGGCGTTCTACGGGCCGAAGATCGACGTCCAGGTGGTCGACGCGGCGGGTCGCGAGGAAACCCTGTCCACCGTGCAGCTGGACTTCAACCAGCCAGAACGCTTCGACCTGAGCTTCGTCGGGCCCGACGGCGCCCGTCATCGCCCGGTGATGATCCACCGCGGCGTGCTGTCCGCGATGGAACGGCTGGTCGCCTTCCTCATCGAGCGGTACGGCGGCGAGTTCCCGCCCTGGCTGGCGCCGGTGCAGGTGCTCGTGCTGCCGGTCGCCGAGCAGCACGCCGCCGCGGCTCGGGATGTTGCCGAACGGGTCAGCGCCGCCGGCCTGAGATCCGGGTACGACCCGGCCGACGCCACCCTCGGCGCCCGGATCCGCCGGGCGCGCGACCGCAGGATTCCCTACCTGGCCGTGATCGGCGACCGGGAGAGCGCCGGGCAGGTCGCGCTTCGGCTACGCGACGGCCGCCGTCTCGACGCCGTCGACGTGCGGCGGCTGGTCGGCGAAGTAGCCCGCCAGGTCGCCGGCCGCTCGGCCGGCCTCGGCTTCGGCTGACCAGGCCCCGCTAACCCGCGAACCCGCGAACCGACGAACCCGCGAGCCCGGTCAGCTAAGATCGTCGCCCATGCGTGGCCAGCAGGCCGGGACCGAGCAGGGCGAGGCCGTGCTGACCGAGGCGCTGGCCGCCTACCGGTCGGCGCTCGGCCCGCGCCTGCTGGCCGGATACGCGCTGGGCAGCCTGGCCCACGGCGGGTTCAGCCCGCTGGTCAGCGACGTCGACCTGGGGCTGATCCTGCGGGACCCGCTCAGGCCGCTGGACCGCCGGGCCATACGGACGGTGGCCCGCGGCCTGCGGGCCGGCCCGACGGCGTCGGCGCTGCATGAGCGGCTGTCGGTGTTCTGGGGTACGCCCGCCACCCTGGGCGGCCAGGCCCGCGGCGGCCGGTTCCCCCCGCTGGACCGGCTGGACCTGCTCGAACACGGCCGCCTGCTGGCCGGCCGGGACGCCCGGGACGGCGTGGCCCGCCCCGGACCGACCGAACTGCTCGTCGGCGGGGCCGAGTTCGCGCTCGATTACCTCGGCGGAGCCAGAACGCCCCGCCACCGCCTCATCGACCTCGCCCGCGGCGGCCCGCCCCGCGACGACGCCGTGGCCGAGATCCGGGCCCCGGCCCGCCTGGCCGGGCGCGGCCCTCGCCGCATGACCAAGATCGTCCTGTTTCCGGTCCGGTTCCTGTTCACCGCGGCCACCGGCCGGGTGGGCACCAACTCGGCCGCGGCCGAGCACTACCTCGCCGACGACCGCGCGCCTGCCGCGGGCCTGGTCGCCGCGGCCATGAGCTGGCGGCTGCAGCCGCCCGCCGACGAGGCGACCGCGGTCGCGCTGCTGCAGAGGGACCTCATGCCGCTGTACCTGCAGTACATCGACGACCACATCGCCCGGCTGCACGCGGCGGGCCAGCACCGGCTGGCGGGCGGCTTCCGCCGGTGGCGCGGGCGCCTGCTGGCCTGAGCGAACCGCTCGAACCGACGGTTCTAGCCTGGTTCTGCCCGGCTCCTCGCCGGGCGGCGCGGGTCCCGGCAGGCAGGAAGGTGATCGGGATGAGTTCCACCCGACAGCAGAACGACATGGCCGACCCCCCGTCCGCCATCCCCCGGGCGGGCTTCTGGCGCAGCTTTTCCTATGCCGGCCAGGGCGTATGGCACGCGGTCCGGACCCAGCGCAACATGCGCGTCCATCTGGCGGCCGGGGCGGCGGTGATCGCGCTCGCCCTGATCCTTCGGGTCAGCGCCGTGGACTGGGCCTGCCTGCTGACGGCCATCGGACTCGTGCTCACCGCCGAGACGCTGAACACCGTCGTGGAGGCGATCGTCGACCTGTGCACCGACGAGTTCCATCCCCTGGCGAAGATCGCCAAGGACGCGGCCGCGGGGGCGGTCCTGATCTCTTCCGTGGCGGCGTTCGGCGTCGGCGTCGCTGTCTTCTTGCCTCGGCTGATCCGGTCGGTGGGCTGACATCAGACGATGTGAACGTAACGC
>JASHUI010000741.1:0-7685 GCA_030040095.1 Streptosporangiaceae bacterium
GCCCTGGCCAAGGCCATCGCGGTCGCCGGCGGCGGGACCGGTGGTGGCGCCCCTGGTGGTGCGGGCGGTTCCGGCGGAGGGAGCAGCGGCGCAGCAGGCTCGGGCGGAGCGGGTCCCGGCGGCAGCGGTGGCGGTGCGCCGGTCACAGCGGCCCAGCTGGCCGCCGACCAGGCCTCAGCCGACGCGGCAGCGGCCCAGGTCACGCTGGCCGAGGCGAACCTGGCCAATGCCACCGTGGTCAGCCCGATCAGCGGCATCGTGCTCACCGTCAGCGCGGAGCCAGGCGCCCCGCAGGCCGGGGGCGGCACCGCGTTCGTGGTCGCCGGCCGCGGCTACGAGGTCGTCGCCGACGTCCCGGTGGCCGACATGCCGACGCTGCGGGTCGGCGATCCGGCCAGCGCGACGCCGGACGGCTCGGGCACTGCGCTGGCCGGATCGGTGGTATCGATCGGGCTGATCCCGGACTCGACCGGGGACTACCCGGTCACGATCGGCCTGGCCGGCCAGCCCGCCGGGCTGCACCCCAACGGCTTCGCGACGGTGACCATCACCACGGCCCACTCCAGCGGGGTCAGCGTGCCCACCTCGGCCGTCCACGAGTCCGGCCGCGAGGCAACGGTCACCGTGTTCTCCGGCGGGAAAGCCCGGGTGACCAAGGTCAGGATCGGCGTCATGGGCCCGGAATTCACCCGCGTCATGGCCGGCCTCACCGCCGGGGAGAAGGTGGTCCTGGCCAACCTCAGTCAGCCGCTCCCGAACAACAACCCCGTCAACCAGGGCCCCGGCCCGCTGGGCGGCCTCGGCCCGGGCGGTCCGGGCTTCGTGGAGGTCGCCCCGGCCCGCCACTTCTTCGGCGGCTGACGCCCCTTCTCGCCGCCGCCCCCGCACCACAGGCTCCCGCCGACTGCGCGGGTAGAACGTCACGCGCGGCCGACCTCTCACGGGTTTCGTTCATTTGATCACCCAATTTGGGATGGTTCGTCCCGACGTAATCCGTGGGGAGTCGGCTGACGAAGGCGGTGCACCGGGTGGAACGGTTGCGCGGCCAGCAGACGCTGTGTAATGCTGATTACATGAGTACAGAGAATCTGGCCGAGAAGCTCCGCGGGTGGTTCAGCGGGCGGATGCCGGCCGAGTGGTTCGCCGAGACTCCGGAGATAACGCTCGACCGCGAGGAGATCACGGTAATCGGCGTCCTCGCGTCGCCGGACGCCGCGGCCGGCGCCTCCGACGCGGAGCGCGCCGCGGCGGCCGATGGCCGCAGCCGCCGGTTCCGGGAGGAAACCCGCCAGCAGCGGATCGAGATCGCCCGCGAGGCCGAGCACCGATTCGGCCGGAAAGTCTCATGGGGCGTGATCTGCAACGAGAAAAAGGTGATGTTCACCACATTCTCGGTGCCGGTCATGACGAGGCTGCGCCAGCAGGAGCGGCTCGTGCTCGACACCCTGGTCGACGCGGGGGTGGCCCGCAGCCGCAGCGACGCGCTCTCCTGGTGCGTGAAGCTGGTGGGCGAGCACGAGGACACCTGGCTCACCGATCTCAGGGAGGCGCTCCGCCACGTGGAGCAGGTGCGAGCGGAAGGCCCGCAGTCCTGAGCGGGCGCCCGGCGCGCCGGCACAGAAAGACGTTATTGGCGGCGGCCGGAATCCGCCGAGCATAACCGCGTCTTAAGCACTGCATCGCGCCACCACGACACCGGTGCCGCGGGCCCCGGGCCCGCGGCCGCCGCCTTTGCTGGGCGCTACCCCAGCGTGATCCCCTCGGGCTCTCAGTTCAGCCTGCTGCGGCCAGGGTAGACTCCCCAGATCCCGCGAATCACAGGGCACTTTGGCCTTGCGTCCCGCGGGTGAGCCGAGCCCGCGGCGGAACGTGACCCGCCGATGTGTGCCCTCGAGGAGGAGCAGTCGTGGTGTATCAGGTGAGAGCCGCGTCGGTGGAATGGAATCCGACCACGGAGCGGCTCCGCGAGCTGACCGAGAAGATGCCCAATAGCCAGGTCACCGAGTTCGGCAACGTGGTGGTGAAGGCCCGGGTAGACGCGCGCAGCACGAGGTCGACGTTCACTGTCGATGACTCGACCAATGCCACCAAGCAGACCATCACCCGGGCAGAGTACGACCGGGTAGCCGCGGAGCAGGACGCGTACATCGCGCGCACCGACGTGGTCGTCGTGGACGGTTACATCGGCTCCGACCCGGGGTTCCGTACCAGGGCGCGCCTGATCATGGAAGCCGCCAACTCCAACGTCGCGGGCATGCAGAAGCAGCTGTACTACCCGGTGGATGAGGAGTACGACCCGCAGACCTGGGTGGCCGACACCACCGTCATCTACACCCCGAACCTGGCCGCCCCCGGCTACCCGGACGACCGGCTGATCGCCGTCGACCTCCGCGACAACATCACCCGCGTGCTCAACTCGGACTACTTCGGTGAGTCCAAGAAGGGCGGCCTGCGGATGTGGAACAACATCGTCTACAACCGGGGCGGGCTCGCGCTGCACGCGGGCTGCAAGGTCATCCCGGTGGACGGATCGCCGACCGGCGTGCTCATCGTCGGCCTTTCCGGCACCGGCAAGACGACCACGACGTTCACCACGCAGCTGGGCAGCAAGCCCGCCCAGGACGACTTCGTCGCGCTGATGCCGGCGGGCCGGGTCTATACGACCGAGAACGGCTGCTTCGCCAAGACCTTCGGGCTCAACCCGGAATTCGAGCCCGCGATCTACTACGCCACCACCAAGCCCGATGCCTACCTGGAGAACGTCTCCGTCGACCCCGCCGGCAAGGTGGACTTCTTCGACACCTCCTACACCAAGAATGGCCGCACGACGTGGCCGTTCTCCTATGTCGACCCGTGGCCGGGCAATGAACTGCCGCCCGCCGAGTTCCTGCTGATCCTGAACCGGAACGAGAACATCGTGCCGGCCGTGGCGCGGCTGGACGGGGCCCAGGCGGCCGCCTACTTCATGCTGGGCGAGACCACGGGAACCTCGGCCGGCGGCAAGGACGAGGAGGGCAAGTTCCTGCGGGTGCCGGGCACCAACCCGTTCTTCCCGCGGGACATGGCCGACATGGGCAACCGGATGCTGGAGCTGCTTGACAGCCACGAGCTGAAGGTATTCGTGCTCAACACCGGCCGGATCGGGGGGACCGACGAGGCGACGTCGAAGAAGGTGACGATCCCGTACTCCTCCGCGACCGTGCAGGCCATCGTGCAGGGCACGATCAAGTGGACCACCGATCCCGACTTCGGCTACGAGGTCGCCGCGTCGCTGCCCGGCGTGGATGACCCCGAGATCCTGCAGCCGCGCAGGCTCTACGAGCGCCAGGGGCGGCTCGCGGAGTACGACGCGATGGTGGCCAGGCTGAAGCGAGAGCGCAAGGAGTTCCTCTCCTCGTTCCCGGGGCTGAACGAGGACATTGTGAAGTCCATCAGCTAGTCAAAACCCGACACAGCGGGTGCCTCTTTCGGCGCGGAAGCTGTTAACGTTCCGTTATGGGACAACTACAGTGTGTAGACGGCTCCGTGCTGAGGGTCATCGCGGTCGCCGCGCGTGACCGGACGGGCGAGCCGTATGAGATCACCCTCGATCTCTGGCGCGATCGCCGGCCGTTCGCCTCGGTGGGCGAGCGCTGCGGCTTCCGCCTGGCGCAGTTCGCCGCCCGGGTGACCGCGGCGCGGGCGGATCCGGCGCAGGCCGCGGCGTGGCCCGATCCCGACGACCGGTTTCCCGAGCCGGACCTGCGGGCGGGCGAGGGGTTCCGGCCGCGGGAGCGCGAGTATTTCTCGCTGCGCTCCCGGGAGCGGGCCGACCTGCCGGGCAGCGGAGAACTCCGGTGCGTGCTGCGGGACTCGGCGCAGTGGCGGGGCGGCCGGCTCGCGGCCGCCCCGAGACCCGGCGGCTGGTGCCTGACCCGCCGCGCGATCATTGAGGCGTGGGGGATGGATGGTACGGGAGTGCGAGCCGTCCTGACATCGGCCGAACTGGTGTCATTCTTGGATACGGTGCTTAGAGAACCCGGCGGTGCCGCGGTCGATGGCTGGGTGCCGACCGGCGCGAAGGCGACGGCAGCCGGGACCGGACCGGCCGGCATCGGCAGGTCATCCCGGCGGCAGCGAGGAAAGGTGCGGGATGAGGGTACGCGGTCTCGCCTACCGGTTCTACGAGCACAGAATCGAAAAGTCGCTTTCGCCTCAGGCGATCCCCCGCCACGTGGGGGTGATGTGCGACGGTAACCGGCGGTGGGCCCGGTCGGCCGGGCTGGCCGACGTCAGCAGCGGCCACCAGGCCGGGGCCGACAAGATCTTCGAAGTGCTGCAGTGGTGCCGCCAGACCGGGGTCGAGGTGGTCACCCTCTGGCTGCTGTCCACCGACAACCTGGCCCGCCCGGCGGCCGAGCTCGAGCCGCTGCTAAGGATCATCGAGGAAACCGTGCGCGAGCTTGTCGCGCAGAACTGGCACGTGAACCCGATGGGCGCGCTCGACCTGCTGCCCGCCGACACCGCCCAGGTGCTCAAGGACGCCGGCGAGGCGACGGCCGCGGAAAACGGGCTGCTGGTAAACGTGGCCGTCGGTTACGGGGGGCGGCGTGAGATCGCCGACGCCGTGCGCTCGCTGCTGCAAGACCATGCCACCCGCGGCACCACGATCGAGGAACTGGCCGAGATCCTCGACGTCGAGCACATCTCCGAGCACCTTTACACGGCCGGGCAGCCCGACCCCGACCTGGTCATCCGCACCTCCGGCGAGCAGCGGCTTGGCGGGTTCCTGCTCTGGCAGAGCGCCCACTCCGAGTTCTACTTCTGTGACGCCTACTGGCCGGCGTTCCGGCGCGTCGATTTCCTGCGCGCGCTGCGCTCCTATGCCGCGAGGCAACGCAGATTCGGTACTTGAACGTTACGTCTCGGGGTCGGCCACGGTGAGCGGCGCGGTGTCGGGCACGTTAACAGCCGGGCGCGCCACTTCCGGGAAACAGCGGACCAAGGGTAACGTCTGGGATGACGGGCGGTGCCTAGCCGCCCCTCGGGAAGGCCCTCGAGATCTTCGAGCTTCGCGTCCTGGCACGCAGGCGAGATGAGCGAAGGGCCGGTGCCCGGCCCGTCGCTGGCCGGTCCCGGTCCCGCCGACACGCTTGTGTCCGAACAAGGCGCCGAGCGCGCCCAGGGGAGAGCGAGTGGCCAGTCCCTCATCACGTCGCACCTATGTTCTCGATACCAGCGTCCTGCTGGCCGACCCGGCGGCGATCGGCAGATTCGCCGAGCACCGGGTGGTCTTGCCGGTCGTGGTCATCACCGAGCTCGAGGCCAAGCGCCACCATCCGGAACTTGGCTTCTTCGCCCGTCAGGCCCTGCGTTACCTGGATGACCTGCGTGTCGAGTACGGCCGGCTGGATGCCGACCTCCCGGTCGGCGACGAGGGCGGTACGGTCCGCGTCGAACTGAACCATGCCGACCCGACGGTGCTGCCGGCCGGGTTCCGGCTGGGCGACAACGACACCCGGATCCTGTCCGTGGCCCGCAGCCTGGCCGCGGAGGGCGATGATGTCGTGCTGGTCAGCAAGGACCTGCCGCTGCGGGTCAAGGCCGCCGCGATCGGACTGACCGCTCAGGAGTACCGGGCCGAGCTCCCGGCGGACTCGGGCTGGACCGGCATGCGCGAGCTCGACGTCACCGCGGCGGAGATCGACGAGCTGTACGCGAACGGGCAGCTGGACTGCGAGGCGGCCCGGGACCTGCCCTGCCACACCGGGCTGGTGCTGGTGTCCGGGACCTCCGGGGCGGGCAGCGCGCTGGGCCGGGTGCAGCCGGACAAGTCGGTCCGGCTGGTCCGCGGCGACCGCGAGGTGTTCGGCCTGCGCGGCCGCAGCGCCGAGCAGCGGGTGGCGCTCGACCTGCTGCTCGACCAGGAGGTGGGGATCGTGTCCCTCGGCGGCCGGGCCGGCACCGGGAAGTCCGCGCTGGCCCTGTGCGCCGGGCTGGAGGCCGTGATGGAGCGCCGCCAGCATCGCAAGATGCTGGTGTTCCGCCCGCTCTACGCGGTGGGGGGCCAGGAGCTCGGGTACCTGCCCGGTTCTGAGGCGGACAAGATGAACCCGTGGTCGCAGGCGGTCTACGACACCCTTTCCGCGGTCACCTCCCAGGACGTGATCGACGAGGTGCTGAGCCGGGACATGCTGGAGGCGCTCCCGCTCACGCACATCCGCGGGCGGTCGCTGCACGACTCGTTCGTGATCGTGGACGAGGCGCAGTCACTGGAGCGCGGCGTGCTGCTCACCGTGCTGTCCCGGATCGGCAGCGGGTCCAGGGTGGTGCTCACCCACGACATCGCGCAGCGCGACAACCTGCGGGTCGGCCGGCATGACGGCGTGGTCGCGGTGATCGAGAAGCTCAAGGGCCATCCGCTCTTCGCCCACGTCACACTCGTCCGGTCGGAGCGGTCGCCGATCGCCGCGCTGGTGACCGAAATGCTGGAGGACGCTGTACTCTGAGTGATATCTAGATAACAGGGAGCGACAAAGGCCTGGTGAGGTACCTTGCGGTACCGTGATGCAGGTCATGGTCCATTCACCGGGAGTCCGAGCCGGCGTCGCCACCCAGGGCGGGCCTGCGGCCGCGGCGGCCGTCTCCGTCGTGATGCCGGTCAGGGACGAGGAGCTGAACCTGGCCGAGTCGGTCGGGAGCGTGCTCGGCCAGGATTACCAGGGCGAGCTGGAGATCGTGCTGGCCGTCGGACCTTCGCGGGACCGGACCTGGCAGGTCTCCCGGCAGCTGGCCGCGGCCGACCCGCGGGTCACCCTGGTGCCCAACCCGACCGGCCGCATCCCGTGCGCGGTCAACGCGGCGATCAAGGCGTCGCGGCACTCGGTGGTGGCTCGGGTCGACGGGCACGCGGTGCTGCCGCCGGGATACCTGCGGACGGCGGTCGGGGAACTGCAGCAGACCGGGGCGGACAACGTGGGCGGAATCATGGCCGCCGAGGGCGTCACCCGGTTCCAGCAGGCGGTGGCCTGGGCCATGACGTCCCGGTTCGGGGTCGGCGCGGCCAAGTTCCACACCGGAGGCCGGCCTGGGCCGGTTGACTCGGTCTACCTGGGCGTCTACCGGCGCGCCGCGATCGAGCGGGTGGGCGGCTATGACGAGTCCTACCTGCGCGCCGAGGACTGGGAACTCAACCACCGGATCCGGCTGGCCGGCGGGCTGATCTGGTTCCAGCCCGGGCTGCGCGTCACTTACCGGCCGCGGGCCAGCGTGCGTGCGCTCGCCCGGCAGTACTACCACTACGGCCGGTGGCGCCGGGTGGTGGCCCGGCAGCACGCCGGCACGATCAGCCCCCGGTACCTGGCCCCGCCGATCGCGGTCCTGGTCATGGCGGCCGGGCTGCTGGCGGGCCTGGCCGGGCTTGGCTGGCTGGCCGACGGGGCGGCAGGGCTCTGGCCGACGCTCGTCACCTGCGGTTTCGCCATCCCGGTGGCGTACGCGGCGGGCGTCGTGGGGGTGGCGGCGGCCGCCTGCCGACAGCTGCGGCTTGGCGTGGCCTCCCGGCTGCCCGCCGTGCTGGCCACCATGCACATCGCCTGGGGGATCGGCTTCCTGACCAGCCCGCGCAGCCTGATTCCGGGCCAGGCGGGCGGCCGTCGCCCGCCCCGTCGGGCCCGGCCCGGCTCGCAGCCATGACGAGGCGGCCC
>JASHUI010000742.1:0-11985 GCA_030040095.1 Streptosporangiaceae bacterium
GCGCGGGCCGACCGGCCGAAGGTCAGGTCCTCCGACCAGGTGCGTGGCTCCCGGCCGCCGCGCAGCGTGAGCCCGGTGGGCGCGTGCCGCTCCCAGCACCATCCCTCGCACTCCAGGCGGACCCGCACCTCGTCGAAGAGCGGCGTGGACCGGGCCTCGATCAGTCGCGCGCCGGTCGTCCGCCACGAGCCCTCGCACGCGACGTCGCCCTTCTCGCGTATCTCGAGCAGGGCCTCGTAGGTACGAAACAGCCCGTTGGCCATGAACGTGCGGGCCGGGGTGGCGTCACCGGAGGTCAGGCTCTGGCAGATCAGGCCGGTCGCCGCCGCGGCCCAGTTCATGAGCCGCGACGAGTCGAAGCCCCGGTCGTGCGCGGCAATCGCGGCCGCGCCTGCCCGCACGGCGCTCGCGTCCTGCGGCGGCTCGAGGCTGCCGTATCCCCAGCGAGCTGGCTCGCCGCTGGCCACGTCGAGGACGGAGCTGTACCTGACCGAGGGCCCGCCGACGGTCACGATGCGCACGATCAGGTATGGCAGCATGAACAGCGGCAGCAGCAGGACGAGGGCGATCATCAGCAGGGCCCTGACCATGATCACCGGGAACATGCAGCCCGACGGCTCGCGCTGCCGGCCTGCGCGCGACTTGCGCGAGCCGGCGATCAAGCGCATCGCGGCGAGGTTGAACGTCATCAGCGCCTCGCCGAATGTGTCCCTGTCGCTATCGAGCTTCACCGGCCTGGCCCTCGCCGCGCGACGCCCACCCGCAGAACCGACTCACCCCTGTCATCGGCCGCCCTTTCGCCCGCGGATCTGGCCGTAACGCATCGGTCGGCCGAAGCGTAACAGGGCACATTTTCCGGTAACAGTCCCCACTTCGACCGCATATGGAGCCACCCGGGCCATCGCGCTGTTCCCGGAGGCGGTGCCGGGAGTCGTAGAATGCGAGTGTGCGGATGAGCTATGGCTACTGCGGCTGGTGGCGCCCCTGACCGGGCGGCACTGTCCATTCGCGCGCATCGACACGCGGCTGCCCGGGCTGGGCGGCCGTTTCCTTTGCCCTGACCCGGCCGCGTGGCCCGGGCGGCGGCCCAGGGCAGAGGAGCGAGACCGATGTCACGACGACTTACCGGGTTCACCCCGTCGGGGGAACTGCATCTAGGGAACTACGTAGGCGCGATCCGGCCGATCGTCGCCGAGCAAGCCATCGCCGACACCGTTGTGCTGGTGAGCGACCTGCACGCGCTGACGCTCGACCACCGGCCCGACGAGGTGCGGCGACGGACGCTGGAGTTCGCCACCCTGCTGCTGGCCGCGGGCGCCGATCCGGACGTGTGCTTGTTCACGGTCCAGTCGCACGTGCCCGAGCACTGCGAGTTGCACTATCTCCTGGAGTGCGCCACGGGCTACGGCGAGGCGCAGCGCATGATCCAGTTCAAGGAGAAGGCCCGCCGCCAGGAAGGGGTGCGGCTCTCGCTGCTGACCTACCCGGTCCTGATGGCGTCCGACATCCTGCTCTACGACACCGACGAGGTGCCGGTCGGCGAGGATCAGAGCCAGCACGTGGAGCTGGCCCGGGACGTGGCGGCCCGGTTCAACGGCCGGTACGGGCCGACCTTCACGCTGCCGAAGGCGATCAACCCGCCGGTCGCCGGCCGGATCATGGACCTGGCCGACCCGGCCGGCAAGATGAGCAAGTCGTCCTCATCGGCCGCGGGCTCCCTGCGCCTGCTCGACGGGCCCGACGTGCTGCGGCGCAAGGTGATGCGAGCGGTCACCGACACCGGGGGCGATGTGGTCTACGATCTCGCCGGCAAGCCCGGGGTGTCGAACCTGCTGGCCATCCTGGCCGCGTGCACCGGCCAGGAACCCGACGGCCTGAACGGCCGGTTCGGACGGTACGGCGACCTGAAGCACGCGGTCGCCGACGCCGTGATCGCGACGCTGGCGCCGGTCCGCGACCGCTACCAGGAGCTGTCCCGGGACCAAGGCCACGTCCGGTCGGTGCTGCGGGCCGGCGCCGCGCGGGCCAGCGAGCAGGGCCGGGAGAAGGTGCGTCAGGCCAAGGCCGCGATCGGCCTGCTGCCCGCCTGATCAGCCGCGCCTTACGGCGAAGTTGTAGCAGCCGTGGCCCACGTTGCGCAGGTGCACCAGGGTGACATCCGGCCGGTCGAGCAGTTCGCCGATCACGGTCAGTGCGTGCTCGCCGTCGCGGACCAGGACGCCGTCGGCAATCCGGCCGTCGCGGTCGTAGGCGCGCACGACCTGCTGGCGGTGGCTCAAGGCAGGCGGGTACCGATCCGGGGTGAGGTAGCCGCCGCAGCGCTCGGCGTGGATGAACACCGGGCCGCGTTCGGCGTAGGCACCGCAGCCGCCGGGCGGCGTGTAGGCGATGAGCAGAATCCGCTCGCCGGGAACGGATTCCCGCAGGCAACACCGCAGCGGACTGCCGCCGTCAGCGTCAGTCCGCATGGTGAGCAGGTTGCCCGCCTCGTCCACCCCGGCCGCCCTGACTTCTTCCAGGCTGCCCGGCGGGATCGGCTCGAAGACGAGCCTGCGTCCGGCCGGAGATCGGGCCATCATCTGCTCGGAAAGGTGAGTCGTCATACCGGGTAGACGCCGGGGGACGTCACAACGTGAGGTGGAGCAGCCGAAAACCTGCACGGCGCCTAGTCGCGGGATCTTGTGTTGTCAGCCGGCGGTCACGGGTGTTTAATTGGAAGGGTTTCGTTCATCGGGAGGGACTGTGATCGCGCCGTGGCGCGACAGGGGGATCAGACGCTCATCGTTTTCACTTATGCTTTGCGCTGCGGCGATGCCGAATATAGCGCTGCCACCGTGGTCAGGTGCGCTGCCGCACGACTGCGACAAAGCATGAAGGATGGATGCCACGGCGGCAGCTAGCGGTACGAGACCGGAGACTATGTGGCCAGGAGGCCGGACTTGACAGAGGCAAAGCCAGCGGTTGTGTTACTGAGCGGAGGGCTGGATTCAGCCACCATTCTGGCGATCGCTCATGCTGAGGGCTACACGCCTTACGCGCTGAGCTTCCGTTACGGGCAACGGCACAGTATCGAGCTGGCAGCCGCGAGCCGCGTCGCCGCGGCTCTCGGGGCCGCGCGGCATGTCATCGCAGAGATTGACCTGCGGCTGTTCGGAGGCTCGGCCCTGACGGACGACATCTCGGTCCCGCACCATGAGCATGCCGCAGACATCGCCGACGGCATCCCGGAAACGTATGTGCCAGCCCGGAACACAATCTTCCTTTCTTTCGCCCTGGCCTGGGCCGAAACCCTCGGGTCCGAGGATGTGTTCATCGGCGTGAATGCCCTTGACTACAGCGGCTACCCTGACTGCAGGCCGGAATATATCCGCGCATACGAGCGCATGGCGAATCTCGCTACCAAAGCCGGGGTGGAAGGCCGTCAAAGGCTGCACATCCACGCTCCTTTGATCGCGCTAACCAAGGCGCAGATCATCGAGCGCGGGCTAGCCCTCGGCGTGGACTATTCCCTGACCCATAGCTGCTACGAGCCCGGCACCACCGGGCAGGCCTGCGGAACGTGCGATTCGTGCCTGCTGCGCCGGCGCGGGTTCGCTGAATTGGGCCTGGCGGACCCGGCGGAGGCGGTTGCACGCGATGGTGCCGAATGACCTACCTGGTGAAAGAGATCTATTACACCCTGCAAGGCGAGGGAACGCACGCCGGGCGCCCGGCAGTGTTCTGCCGGTTCAGTAGCTGCAACCTGTGGACCGGCCGGGAAAAGGATCGTGCCCGCGCGATCTGCCGGTTCTGCGATACCGATTTCGTCGGCACCAACGGCCCGGGAGGTGGCAGGTTCGCGACGCCCGCCGATCTCGCGGCCGCGGTGTGCGCGGCGTGGAAGCCTCGCGCCCACGTTCTGGCCAAGCCGTATGTGGTCTGCACCGGCGGAGAGCCCCTGCTCCAGCTTGATCACCCGGCCGTCGCCGCCCTCCATGCCGCCGGTTTCGAGGTAGGCGTGGAAACCAACGGGACCCAGGAACCGCCGGAAGGCCTGGACTGGGTATGCGTCAGTCCCAAGGCCGGTGCCCGTCTGCTGGTCACCCGCGGCGACGAACTGAAGCTCGTCTTCCCGCAGGAGGGCGCCCCCCCGCCGATGTTCGAGGACCTCGACTTTTCGCGCTTGCTGCTGCAGCCGATGGACGGTCCGGAGCGGGAAACCCATACCCGCATGGCGGTCGAGTACTGCCTGGCCCACCCGCAGTGGCGGCTGAGCCTGCAGACTCACAAGTTCCTGGGAATCGCATGATGGAGATCTTCCGCGAGTTCACCTTCGAAGCCGCGCACCGCCTCATCAAAGTCCCGCCCGGCCACAAGTGCTCCAGGCTCCACGGTCACTCCTTCCGGGCGGAGGTCCACGTGGCCGGCCCGGTAGCGGACGAAACCGGCTGGGTGCTGGATTTCCAGGAGATCAAGGACGCGTTCGCACCGCTGCATACCCAACTGGACCACCACTACCTCAACGAGGTGCCGGGGCTGGACAACCCGACGAGCGAGAACCTTGCCCGGTGGATCTGGGACCGGCTGACGGACAAGCTTCCGCTCTGTGCGGTCGTGGTCCGCGAGACGTGCACGTCCGGATGCGTCTACCGCGGGGAGGCCGGCTGATGCCCGAAGACGTCCAGGCCGGTGGCGAACGGCCGGACTACGCGGCGGAGCACGTTCCCTACTGGGAGAACTCGGCGCTCGACAGCAGAATCTACCTCGGGGAGGCAACGGCTCCGCAGGACCAGGAGGGCCAGAGCCCGGAGGCAGCCGGCCGGGATGAATGCGAGCCTGGTGCACATCCAGCTACAGCAACGCCGCACCCATCACCGGGCAGCACGGCGCACCGCAGCCCGGCGGCAGGCTAGGTCCCGCGCGTGTGACGGCCGGTAACCGCAACCACTACAGATCGCTAGCCGTCTGACAGGAGCCTGAGAACTTCGCTGGCCCGCCGGTAGCCAATCTGATAGCCCAGTTCGCTGCTCAGTTGCCTGGCCAGCTCCGCTTCAGCCTTTGCGGAATCCTGTTCACCCTGCGCTCGGCGCAGCGTCGCCAGCATTGTCCGCGCGTCCGACTCGATCAGCCGGTAACCCGAGTGCTGGGCATGAGAAAGCACCTCGGAGAGATCGGTGCGGGCGGTATCCGGCCTATTGCTGCGGGCAGCGATCAGGGCCCTGGCGAGCAGCGCCTCGGCGAGGGTCTGTTTCGCTCCGATGGTACGAGCGGCGCGTACCGCCTGGTCCGCATATTCGAATGCCTCCGCATCAGGCAGGTGAGCCACCGTCGCGTACTGGGCCAGCGTGAGCGCGGCGTCAGATTGCCAGCCCTGCTCACGGCAGAAGACGAGGTTCGCCCGAATGGCCGCCACCGCTTCCTCCTGCCGTCCCGTGGCGGCGAGATGACTTGCGTAACGTATGCCGCTGAGGCTGTAGAGCAGGGGCACCGACGTATGCTCGACCGCTATTTCCAGAGCTCGCCCGAAGTTGACGCCAGCTTGGTCGTCCCGTTCGGCCAGGTGATCGAGATGGCCGAGGATGGTGAACGCGACAAGCTGATCTTCCATCTCACCGGTCTGGACGGCCAACTGGAGGGCCTCCATTGCCACGGAACGGCAGCTGACCAGAGCACCGGCTGCCAGGCGGGACTCCGCCAGATTGTGATAACTGATCGCGGCGTTGTGCCGGTCGTTGGCGGCGATCGCCGCGGCGGCGGCTCGGCTTCCGAGTTCGGCGGCCATAGGCAGGCTCCCGAGCACGTGCAAACACGCCGCGGTCTCATGCAGGATCCACCGCCGGGCGTCCGGGTTCTCCAGCCGCGGATCGAGTGACAGATCGCGTAGCGGATAAAAATCAGTTAGCGTGTCAAGCGCCGTCTCGTACTGGCCAAGAATATACGTAAAATATGCGGTGGGGCCCTGGTATATGCGGTTGTAGAACACTGATGCCGCCGCGTCGAGGTCGCCGGCCGCACACGCGTGATGAACTGCTTCGATCAGGAGCCTGAGCTTGCCGAAATCGCGAGGTGTCATCACAAGGTTTCCATCACAGGAGCGGCACCGCACGCGGCACGGTAATAATGCTCGGCCAGCAACCGGTGAATTGATCGCAGATTCGCCGTGCCTTCGGCACGCATCCGGGCGCGGTTGAGGCTGCGCAGGACGGGGTGCAGGAGAAGGTCGCCGTCCGCGGTTTCGCGTACCATGACCGTGTCGGCCAGGCCGGCCAGCGCCGGCTCAATGGTTTCCCGTGGCAGGCCCGGGTTGGACTCTCGGATGACTGCGGCGAGTTCCGGCGATGACAGCGGCATCCTGGCCAGTGCCAGTACATCGACCGCTGCGCGTTCCAAAGGGTCGCGCTGCCGTTCAATCGCGTTACCAAGCTCTTGCAAGCGAGTCGCGAACGGCAGTTCAGAATCCCCGCCGGGCAGATCCGTGAGCCGCTGAGCTCGTCCGCCGCACTGGTCCCGGATGTAGGCGGCCAGCGCAGTCAGCGCCAGAGCATGTCCCTCCCAGTCTTCGACAATGGCGTCGAGTTCGTGATCCTGCCCGCGCACGCCGTTGTGGCGAAGTAGTTCGCGCCCCTCGTCCGGGGTGAGCCGGTCGGTCACCATGCCTTCGAAGGTGGCAAGATTCTCCAGGTCGCGGAAGTCTCGTGGCCCGGTAAGGATGCACAGGGATTCGTGCTGGCCCGCGGCGGCATAGCCAAGGAAGTCTCGCAGTGCCTGGCTCGTGAACGAGCCGACAAGCTCTCCGTGGTCGACCTGCAAGCCGTCGAGGCCGTCGAGCACCAGAACATGACGCCGGTCCGTTTGCAGCAGCGCCGCCGCAAGATTCGCCTTTGCCGTTCCCATAGGGAGAATGCTCGGGTCAACGGCGCCGCCGGACAGATGTTTGATCACACCGGCCAGAAAGTCGTCGACCTCGTTAGCAGCAGGGTCAAAAGTCCACCAGAAGACGCTCTGTGGCCGCTGTGCCGTAGCACCTTGGCTGTGGCCGTCGAGCCAGGTTCGCACCAGGCTCGTCTTTCCCTGCCCGTTCATGCCGCTCAGCCCGAGGATGCGCACCCGGTTACCCAGCCAGACCCGTTCGATCGCATCAAGCTCCCCGCCCCGGCCCACGAAGGCGCCGAGGCTGCCCGGCGCAGTCTCGACGCTCCAGCCGGAGAGCATGGCAGGCCCATCCGAAAAGATGGTTGCGCCCATCTCCCGGTCGATTTCCGGGCCCGCCATCGCGCCGTGCTTCAGGAAGGTCGGGACCAGCAGCTTGCCGGCTGGCGAGGAGGCGAGCACGGCGGCGTCGACGGCGAAGGCGAGACCGCCGTCCTTGGCTGAATCGCCTGGCTCCCAGACCTGAAAGACGAAGCCGACGACCAGGTTGCGTTCCACATCGAACACCGCTGCCCCGCTCATGCCGGAATCGAGGTCTCGCGAGTCCAGCTGTACCGGCTCCACCAGAAAATGCCTGGGCGACGGCACATGCCCCTCGATCAAGCCCTTCGCATGCAGCCCTAAGTACTCATCACGGCGGCGGTATCCGAAACTCCGGAAACTATGCTCGTCTGACTCATCGGCCGGGCCACATGTTCCGACCCGCTCGGGCGGAACGGGACCCCCGGCCAGCTGGAGCAGGACAAGGTCGTCCTCGGATTCCCTCGGGTACCACCGTATCCGCGCCTCCCGGTCCTCTGCCTGGTGCTCCGGCGTCGCCGGAATATGCACGGAAAGGACACTGCCGACGCGGCGAGGATCGGCCCCGCAGTCGCGGACGACGTGTGCGCACGTGACGAGCAGGCCGGACGGCGACACCAAAACGCCGGAGCCGCAGACCTCCGACGTTAGCGGATCGCGGACCTGGACAGTCATGTTGCGTACGTGCTGCCTGATGATCTGCGTGGTCATCGTCATGTGCGGTACTTATTCCTTGCCGCTCCACCTGAGTGTCACTACGAGGTGCGTTTCGGCTCCTGCGCGTGCGACCAGGGCGCCTCCCGCCGCGTCGAGCTTCAGGCCGAACTCGACCGTTACCTCACCGGGTGGCTGCGCCAGGCCCCGTGTCGCCGCGGTGACGCGCTCTGACATGTGGCGAATAGAGGCCATGGCGCTATCAAGTGCAGCCGCGGAACGGGCGGCCAGGTCTTGCGGCCTCAGCGAGACCTCCTTTAGCCCGGCCTTGGGCGCGAAATCAACGAGCAGGACGAACTGGCCTTCTGCCTCTCCGGAGTCAGGGCCAGGTTCTGCGTCGGCCTCCATGCGATCCTCCTCAGCCGCTCGACCCGACAAATGAACAATAGGCCCGCGTGCGACAGGTCGCGGCTATGGCTGCCGGGCCGTCCGGCCGGGTTGTGCGCTGACGGGCCCCGCCGGCGGGGCGGATGCGAAGCCGTTCTCGCAGGCGAGGATCGCGGCCTGCAGCCGGTCCCGGACCCCGAGCTTGGCCAGCAGCCGCGAGACATGTGTCTTCGCGGTGGCGTCACCCACGGTCAGCGATGCCGCGATCTCCGCGTTGGACATACCGCGCGCCAGCAGGGCCAGGACGTCGCGCTCTCGGCTGGTGAGCGAGGCCAGGGCCGCGGACCTGGCCGGGTCCTTCCGGACGCCGCTGCCGGCCTGGTCAGCGCCGGTGGCGGCGCAACGGGCTATCACCCTGGCGGTGACCGCCGGATCGAGCACGGCGTCGCCGGCCGCGAGCCGGTTGACCGCGGCGATCAGGTCCTCAGGCGCGGCGTTCTTCAGCAGGAACCCGGCCGCGCCGGCCTGGAGCGCGCCGAAGACATAGTCGTCGAGGTCGAAGGTGGTGAGTACCAGGACGCGCGCCGACGGGTGCTCCCGGGAGATCTGGGCGGTGGCACTCAGCCCGTCGCTGCCCGGCATGCGCACATCCATGATCACCACATCCGGCTGCTGCGTCCCGACGAGCGCCACGGCCTCATCCCCGGTCGCCGCCTCGCCCGCGACCAGCAGGCCTGCGGCCTCGAGGATGGTACGGAAGGCCGCCCGCATCAGTGCCTGGTCGTCGGCGATCACAACGCGGACGGGCATCTGGCTACCTCCTGCCGGTGTCGCCGAACGTGGCCTCGACGGTGAACCCGCCATCGTCGGACGGGCCCGCCGACAACGTCCCGCCGAACAGCGCGATGCGCTCCCGCATTCCGACGAGGCCGCGTCCCGATCCTGAGGTACCGCCGAGCGCGGGGCCCGGGTCATGCACCGTGATGCGGACCACATGGCCGCCGGCCAGATCCTCGATTCCGGCGACGGCCACCTCCGCCGACGCGGTCGTGGCAGCGGAGTGTGCGGTGATGTTGGTGAGAGCTTGCTCGATCAGCCGGTAGCAGCAGAGCCCGAGAAGCGGGCTGAGGGCGGTTGTGTCGCCGCTGGCGCGAAGGTCAACGCAGAGGCCGGACACGCGGAAGCTGCCGACCAGATCGTCCAGCCGGCCAAGCCCGGGCGGGGGCTCCAGCTCACCCTGGCCTGGCGCGTGCGGCGCGCCGGGCTGGTGCACGTCGAGGACGTCGAGCAGCCGGCGCATCTCACCGACCGCCGATCGGCTCGACTCCTCGATGGCCAGCAGCGCCTGGCGGGTGGAGTGCGGTGCGTTGTCGAGGGCGGTGCGTGCCGCGCCGGCCTGTACGCCGATCAGGCTGACGTGGTGGGCCACCACGTCGTGGAGTTCGCGGGCGATATGGCGCCGCTCGTCAAGGACGGCCTGCCGGGCGCGCTCATCGCGCTCTCGCTCGGCCTCGGCGAGCCGGCGTTCGACCTGTCCTAGGTACAGCCGCCGTGATCGGGCCGCCCGGCCGGCCATCCAGGGGAGCGCGATGACCACCACCGCGGCCAGCGCGGCCATCAGCATGGACCCGGATCGCGAGAGAGCGCCGAACGCCAGGAGCAGGGCGATGCAAGGGGCGGCCACGGCTGCGGCGCGCCGGTCTGACCAGGAGCCGACCGCATAGGAGGCGATGGCCAACGGTACGCCCGTGTGCTCGGTCCACAGGCCCGGCGGGGCAAGCGCACCCGCGACAATGACGGTGCAGATGACCAGTGAAAACACCAGGATTGGCCGGCTACGGCGGGCCAAGAGCAGGCCAGCGCCCCAGCCGGCCAGCAGGACGGACGCGGGACTCAGCGGGGGGACATGCAGATGCGCGCCAGCGGTGACGGCCGCCTGGGTGCCCACGTCGGCGGCGAACAGGGCACCGACCAGCGCCGCGTCGAGCGCGGCAGCGCCGGCGAGGTGTCGGTGCCAGCCGGCGCTCACGGCCATCCCGGTAGCATAGGGCGATTTCAGCGCCGACCGGGCGCAGGCCGGCGGCGAGTGGCGTCCCTGATCTGGGTCGCGCCGCGGCGCAGAGCGGCGCGAGCGCGGCGCAGCTCGGCCATGGGGTGGCGCAGCGCCAGGGCCGGATTGCGCAGGCCCCGGAACGGGTACCAGAGCTGGGCGAGGAATCCGTCCGGCACCGGCGCCGCCGTGCCGTAGACCTCGGGCCTCCGGCCGCCGCCGGGCATGAAGAACGTGCCGAACAGCACGTCCCAGACGGGCAGGAACGCCGAGTAGTTGGTGTTGAGGGCGTCGGCCTCGCTGGAGTGATGCCAGTGGTGGAACTCCGGCGTGGCCACGACCCGGTGCAGCGGACGCCACCGCCACCGCACGTTGGCGTGCAGGAACAAGCCGGTCACTATCTGGATGACGGCCAGGACGCCGGTGAGCTTGGCGCCGAAGCCGGCGGCCAGCAGGACGACCACCGGCGGGGCCAGCACGGTGCCGTCAAGCGGATGGCTGCGCACGCCGCTGATCCAGTCCATCCGCTCGGAGGAGTGGTGGACGGAATGGAAGCGCCACAAGAAGCCGACCTCGTGGCTCCACCGGTGCCCCCAGTAGGCCAGCGCGTCGAACAGCACGACCCCCGCCGCTGAGCGCGCCCAGAACGGCATGCTGGTGACCAGAGGCCGTAGCATCAGCGCCGGCAGCCAGGCCAGGCTGGCGAGCGCAAGCGCGGCCCCGGCGACCGCCCCGGCCAGCTTCAGCGCGGGCTGGGCGATGCCCCACGCCAGGTCGGTGCCCAGGCCCGGACGGAAGAACCGCTGGCGATGGCGGGGGAAGAGCCTCTCGAACGGCACCACGACGACGAGCAAGAGCAGCACAGGGGCCAGGGCGGCCGGGTAGGAGACGACCACACCCGCGAGGAACGCGATCACGGCCGCCGACGTCCAAAATCGCCGCGGTCGCGAGGCTGCGGCGGCCCTGGAAATGGACGCCTGACCTGCGGGTTCTGGATTAGTCTGCATGCCCGCGACGGTACCGGTGCCGACGTCTGGCGTCGTCAGCCAAACTGCGGAAATTGACCGTCATCACATCGGCGGAACGGGCCCGACGAGGCCGACCCCGCTTTTCTCGAGCCGAGGGTCCGTGGGTAGTGTTCGGGGCTTGTGGGACGTACGTGGACGACGAGACACCTGTGGCATCCGCTGTCTGCTACTGACGGGAGTACCTGAAGTGGACGTGCTCGACAACGAATCCGAACACCCGCCGGCCATGTCAGGCGTTAGCCGGCGGACATTGATAGGTGCCGCGGGCGCGCTCGGAATCGCGGCGACGGCCTTTCGCAGCCTGCCCGCCCAGGCGGCTACCAGAGCGGCGCGGGGCGGGCAGTTCCTGGGCAGCAACGAAGACGTATTCAAGGACATCAGGAACGGTGAGAAGATCTCCGGCGTCCAGTATCCCGGCGTTCCGGGGCTCAGGGGCGTTCGCGTCTACGGCCTGAAGCCCGATGGCCCGGGCAACGACACGGACCGGATCGCTGAAACCTGGCCCGTGCCTCCGGTCGCCAAGGCGGGCCCGGTTGTCTATTCGATCTACCCGGTACCGGAGCATGTGTTCAACGGCGACCTGTCCGACGCCCTGAAGAAGCTGATCGCCAGCGCGCCTCGTGAGTCGTACCTGACGACCTGGCACGAAGCGCTCTC
>JASHUI010000743.1:0-7082 GCA_030040095.1 Streptosporangiaceae bacterium
ACTTCCCGGGACGTCCCGGATACGGCCAGGTGACCGGCACCGCGACGATCCGCAGCGGGGCCTCGCGCCACCTGGCCTCGCGCGCGGCCCACTCCACCGCCCGCAGCGACTCCGGCGATCCGTCCGTTCCGGCGACGATGGGATCAGTTGTCATGTCCGTCCTCCCTGCCCGGGCGGCCGGGCAGCGCGACCAGCGCGACCAGGCAGCCGGCCAGCGCCACCGCGGCCCCGACGGCCAGTCCCAGGTCCATCCCGCTGATAAAGGCCGACCTGGCCAGGTGCGCCAGCCCCGCGCCCAGAACGCCGCCGACGTGCCCGGCCACCGCGAGCGCCCCGCCGAGGGAGCCGAGGATGGTGGCGAGCACCGGCTGCGGGACGTGGTACGGGGCCACCGCGGCGCCCACGTGGCCCTGGTACCTGGTCACCAGCAGGCTGCCGATCACGGCCACGCCCAGCGCCCCTCCGATCTGCAGGAACGCCCCGTTGGTGGCGGACCCGACGCCGGTGTGCCCGCGCGGCAGCGATCCCATCACCGAGGCGGTCCCGGACGGGATGACCAGGCCGGCGCCGACGCCGAGCAGGATCATCCCGGCCAGCGTCCCCTGGTAGGTGGTGGTGACGCTGGCTCCGGAGATCTGCCACAGGCCTCCGGCGACGATCAGCAGCCCGGCCGCCACGGTCAGCTTGGTCCCGGCCGCCCGGACCAGCAGCGTCGACGCGGGCGCGACCAGCGCGATCGCGCCGGCCGCGGGCAGCACCCGCACCCCGGCCTGCAGCGGGGTGTACCCCAGGTCGAACTGGAGATACTGGGTGAGCACGAACAGCGCGCCGAACAGCCCGAACGTCGCCAGGCCGACCGACGAGACCGCGGCCGAGAACCGCCTGCGCCGGAAGAACTCCAGGTTGAGCATGGGGTGCGCGCTGACCCGTTCCCAGGCGGCGAACACGGCCAGCACCGCCAGCCCGCCGAGGCCGGTCCCGATCACCAGGGCCGACGACCATCCGCGCACCGGGGCCTCGATCAGCGACCAGAGCACCAGCCCGAGCCCGGCCACGGACAGCAGCGCGCCGGGCAGGTCGGGTGCGGCCGCCGCCGGGTTGCTGGAGTCGGGCACCAGCGGGATCGCGGCCACCACCCCGATGGCGGCGATCGGCAGGTTGATCAGGAACACCGACCCCCACCAGAAGTGCGCCAGCAGCAGGCCGCCGATGATCGGGCCGAGCGCGATGCCGACCCCGCTGGTCCCGGCCCACAACCCGATGGCCCGCTGCCGCCGCGCCCCGTCGGGAAACATGTCCGTGATGATCGCCAGCGTGGAGGGCATGATCAGCGCGCCGCCGATGCCCATGCTCGCCCGGGCGGCGATCAGGACTCCCACCGACCCGGAGAACGCCGCCCAGGTGGAACCGGCGGCGAAGGCGGCCAGGCCGGCCAGGAACGTCCGCTTCCGGCCGACGCGGTCGGCCACGCTGCCGGCCACCAGCAGCAGCCCGGCGAATACCATCACGTAGGCATCGACGATCCACTGCAGCTGGCTCGTGGTCGCGTGCAGATCACGGACCAGGGTCGGCAGAACGACGTTCAGCACGGTGTTGTCAAGCGTCACGATCAGCAGCGACACGCACAGGACCGCCAGGGCCAGATCCGGCCTGACCGGTGCCCGGCGCCTGGCGGGCGGGGCTGCTGGGAAGGCGTCGGTCTTGGTGCTCACGGGTTTCACGCTTCGCCGGCCGCCCGCGCCCGGGCAGGGCCGAACGACACCAGGCCGGCCGGACCTTCGGCCCTGGCCCCGCGGCCGCCGCCGGGGGGATGCTAAACCGATGCGACCCGATATGACGCCGCTGCCTGACCTGCGGCTGGCGCGCTCTCGCGGCGGGCCGGTGCGCGACCGGCGGCCGGTCTACGTGGACCTGCTGCCGCCCTGCAACGCCGGCTGCCCGGCCGGAGAGAACATCCAGGCCTGGCTGGCGCACGCGCAGGCCGGCCGGCACGAGCAGGCGTGGCGGCAACTGGTCGCCGACAACCCGCTGCCCGCGATCCACGGGCGGGTCTGCTACCACCCGTGCGAGACCGCCTGCAACCGGGCCAGCCTGGACAGCTCGGTCTCGATCCACGCGGTCGAGCGGTTCCTGGGCGACCTGGCGCTGGAGCGCGGCTGGCAGTTCGACCGGCCGCCTCGAGGCGGCGGCCGGCGGGTGCTGGTCATCGGGGCCGGGCCGAGCGGGCTGTCGGCCGCCTATCACCTGGCCCGGCTCGGCCACCAGGTCGAGATCAGGGACGCGGGCGACCAGCCGGGCGGGATGATGCGCTACGGGATCCCGGCCTACCGGCTGCCGCGCGACATCCTGGACTGCGAGATCGCCAGGATCGAGGCGCTCGGCGTGACCATCACCTGCGACCACCGGGTCACCGACCTGGACGCCGAGCGCCGCGAGGGCGGCTTCGACGCCGTGTTCGTCGCGGTCGGCGCGCACCTGTCCAAGCACATTGACATCCCGGCCAGGGACGCGGGGCGGATCCTGGACGCGGTGTCGTTCCTGCGCAGCGTGGCCTCCGGCGAGCGGCCGGTGATCGGGCGCCGGGTCGCGGTGTACGGCGGCGGCAACACCGCGATGGACGCGGCGCGGACCGCCCGCCGCCTCGGCGCGGACGACGCGCTCATCGTCTACCGGCGAACCCGGGCCCAGATGCCGGCCCACGAGGAGGAGGCGGCGGACGCCGAGCGCGAGGGAGTGCGGATCAACTGGCTGCGCACGATCACCGCGTTCGACGGCCCGGAGCTCACCGTCGAGGCCATGGAACTCGACTCCAGCGGGTTCCCGCATCCGACCGGGCGGCTGGAGACCCTGGCCGCCGACACCGTGATCCTGGCCCTGGGCCAGGACACCGACACCGGGTTCCTGCGGAAGGTCCCGGGGGTCGAGTTCGCCAAGGACGGCACGGTCGGCGTGTCGCCCGCGATGATGACCGGATGCCCGGGCGTGTTCGCCGGGGGCGACATGGTCCCGGCCGAGCGCACCGTGACCGTGGGCGTCGGCCACGGCAAGAAGGCGGCAGGGAACATCGACGCCTGGCTGCGTGGCGGAGCCCAGTCCGGGCGCAGCGGCCAGGCCAAGCACGATGTCGTGGCGTTCAAAGATCTGAACCTCTGGTATTTCGGCGACGCGGCCCGCCGGGAGCAGCCGCAGGCCGCGCCGGAGCGGCGGATCGCCGACTTCGCCGAGGTCCAGGGCGGCCTTTCCGGTGAGCAGGCGGTCTACGAGGCGCAGCGGTGCCTGTCCTGCGGCAACTGCTTCGAGTGCGACGGCTGCCTGGGCGCGTGCCCCGAGGACGCGGTGATCAAGCTCGGGCCCGGGCACCGGTACCGGTTCGACTACGACCGGTGCACGGGGTGCGCGGCGTGTTACGAGCAGTGCCCGGTGCACGCGATCGAGATGGTCGCCGACGGCTCGGCGACGGAAGCAGAGGGGTGAGATGCGCGCCACCGTCGACGGCAACGAGGCTGCCGCCTCGGTCGCCTACCGGCTCAGCGAGGTCTGCTGCATCTACCCGATAACGCCGTCGTCGCCCATGGCGGAGCTCGCGGACGAGTGGTCCAGCCAGGGACGGCCCAACCTGTGGGGCGCCGTCCCGTCCGTGGTCGAGATGCAGAGCGAGGGCGGGGCCGCGGGCGCGCTGCACGGCGCGCTGCAGGGCGGGGCGCTGGCCACCACGTTCACCGCGTCGCAGGGCCTGCTGCTGATGATCCCGAACATGTACAAGATCGCCGGCGAGCTGACCCCGGCGGTGCTGCACGTGGCCGCGCGGTCGGTGGCGGCCCAGGGACTGTCGATCTTCGGCGATCACTCGGACGTGATGGCCGTGCGGCAGACCGGGTTCGCGCAGCTCGCCTCGGCGTCGGTTCAGGAGGCGCACGACCTGGCGCTGGTGGCGCACGCCGTCACGCTGGCCACGCGGGTGCCGTTCGTGCACTTCTTCGACGGGTTCCGCACCTCGCACGAGCTGAACACGATCGAGTGGCTGGGCGACGACGACCTGCGGGCGCTGGTCCCCGAGGACCTGGTCCGCGCGCACCGCGGCCGGGCCCTGTCGCCCGACCACCCGTTCATCCGGGGCACGGCGCAGAACCCGGACACCTACTTCCAGGCCAGGGAGACGGTGAACCCGTTCTACGCGGCCGTGCCCGGCGCGGTGCAGGCGACGATGGACGCCCTGGCCGGACGCACTGGCCGCGGCTACCGCATCGTGGACTACGCGGGCCACCCGCGGGCCGAGCGGGTGATCGTGGTGATGGGCTCGGCCGGGCAGACCGTGGCCGAGACCGTGGCCCGCCTGTGCGCGCGCGGCGAGCGGGTCGGCGTGGCCCAGGTCCGGCTCTACCGGCCGTTCCCGGCGCAGGCCCTGGTCGCCGCGCTGCCGGCCACCGCGTCCCGGATCGCGGTGCTCGACCGCACCAAGGAGCCGGGCTCTGCCGGGGAACCGTTGCTGCTCGACGTGACCGCCGCGCTCGCCGACTCGTGCATGGAGACCGAACGCGGACGTCTCCCGTTGATCATCGGCGGACGGTACGGCCTGTCCTCCAAGGAACTGACCCCGGGCATGGTCGCGGGCGTGTTCGCGGAACTGGAGCGGGAACGGCCCCGGCGCCGGTTCACGATCGGGATCACCGACGACGTGTCCGGCACCAGCCTGCCGTACGACCCGGCGCTGGACATCGAGCCGCCGGGCACGGTGCGGGCGGTGTTCTTCGGGATCGGCTCGGACGGCACGGTCGGCGCGAACAAGAACACGATCAAGATCCTGGGCGACGAGGCCGCGGAAGGCTCCGCCATTACCTACGCCCAGGGCTACTTCGTCTACGACTCCAAGAAGTCCGGCTCGCAGACCGTGTCGCACCTGCGCTTCGGGCCCGAGCCGATCCGCGCGCCGTACCTGGTGCGGCAGGCCAGCTTCGTCGGCTGCCATCAGTTCGGGCTGCTGGACCGGGTCGACGTCCTCGGCCCGGCGGCGCCGGGCGCCACGCTGCTGCTCAACTGCCCGCATCCGGCGCCGGAGGTCTGGGACGCCCTGCCCCGGCCGGTCCAGGAGAAGATCCTGGCCAAGCGGCTCGAGGTGTACGCGATCGACGCCGCGACCATCGCCCGTGACGCCGGGCTGGCCGGCCGGACCAACACGGTGCTGCAGACCTGCTTCTTCGCGATCTCCGGGGTGCTGCCCCGGGAGGAGGCGATCGCCAAGATCAAGGCGGCGATCGCCAAGACCTACGGCCGCCGCGGGGCCGAGGTGGTCGCGCGCAACCACGCGGCGGTGGACCGCGCGCTCGAAGGGCTGCACCGGATCGAGGTGCCCGGCCGGGTGACCTCCGGCCGGGACCTGCCCGCGATGGTGCCGGCCGGGGCCCCGGAGTTCGTCGCCACGGTCACCGCGGCGATGATGGCGGGCCGCGGCGACGACCTGCCGGTGAGCGCGCTGCCCGCGGACGGGACCTATCCCAGCGGGACCGCGGCGTACGAGAAGCGCAACATCTCCGACCTGGTCGCCGAGTGGGACGCCGACCTGTGCATCCAGTGCGGCAACTGCAGCTTCGTCTGCCCGCACAGCGTGATCAGGTCCACCTACTACGACCGGTCGCTGCTGGCCGGGGCGCCGGAGCGGTTCCGGTCCGCCCCGCTCGACGCGCGCGGCCTCCCTGATACCGCGTTCACGCTGCAGGTGTACCTGGAGGACTGCACCGGCTGCGAGCTGTGCGTGCAGGCCTGCCCGGTGACCGCGCCGGCCCGGCCGGACCGCAAGGCGATCAACCTGGCGGCCCGCGAGCCGCTGATGGCCGCCGAACGGGAGAACATCGCGTTCTTCGAGACGCTGCCGGTGGCCGACCGGTCCCGGGTGGACTTCGGCACCGTGCGCGGCACCCAGTTCCTGCAGCCGCTGTTCGAGTTCTCCGGCGCCTGCGCCGGCTGCGGGGAGACCCCGTACCTCAAGCTCATGTCGCAGCTGTTCGGCGACCGGCTGCTGGTGGCCAACGCCACCGGCTGCTCGTCGATCTACGGCGGCAACCTGCCCACGACGCCGTGGACCACGGGGCCCGACGGGCGCGGCCCGGCCTGGTCGAACTCCCTGTTCGAGGACAACGCCGAGTTCGGGCTGGGGTTCCGGCTGGCCGCCGACCGGCACGCCGAGCGGGCCCGGGTCCGCCTGGCCGCGCTGCGTGACGCGGTCGGGGCCGATCTGGCCGGCGAGATCCTCGGCGCGCCGCAGCGCCGCGAGTCGGAGCTGCGGGCGCAGCGGGACCGGGTGGCCGAGCTGAAGCGGCGGCTGGCCGGCCTGGACGGCGGCGGGGCCGTGGCCGACCTGCTGAGCGTGGCCGACCACCTGGTCCGGCGCAGCGTGTGGATCGTCGGCGGCGACGGCTGGGCCTACGACATCGGGTCCGGCGGCCTGGACCACGTCCTGGCCAGCGGGCGCAACGTCAACGTGCTGGTGCTCGACACCGAGGTGTACTCCAACACCGGCGGCCAGTCGTCCAAGGCGACGCCGCTGGGCGCGGTGGCCAAGTTCGCGGCCTCGGGGAAGACCATGCCCAAGAAGGACCTGGCCCTGCAGGCGATCGCGTACGGCTACGTCTACGTGGCCCGGGTGGCGATGGGCGCCGACCCGCAGCAGACCCTGCGCGCGCTGCGCGAGGCCGAGGCCTACGACGGGCCGTCGCTGATCATCGCCTACAGCCACTGCATCGCGCACGGCATCGAGATGCGCGACGGCCTGGACCAGCAGTACCGCGCCGTGGCCAGCGGGTACTGGCCGCTGATCCGGTACGACCCGGTGCTGCGCGCGGCCGGAGGGAATCCGTTCCTGCTCGACTCGCCGCGACCGCGGATCCCGCTGACCGCCTACACCCAGCGCGAGCTGCGGTACCGGGCCCTGAGCCGCACCGACCCGGCCGAGGCCGAGCGGCTGGCCGCCCTGGCCCAGCAGGCCGTGGACCAGCGGTGGGACACCTACGAGGAGATGGCCCGCCGGGGCCCGGCGCGGTTCCCGGCCGACGCGCGCCCGGCGCGCGAGGGCGCCAACCCGCGCGAGG
>JASHUI010000744.1:0-2860 GCA_030040095.1 Streptosporangiaceae bacterium
GCCGGCCGTGCCGCGCCCGCCTCCCCCAGGCGGCGCGCGAGCCCGGCCACCGTGGGCTCCTCGAACAGCGCGCGCACCGGCACCTCCACCGCGAGGACCGAGCGAATCCGGCTCACCAGCCGCGTCGCGAGCAGCGAATGGCCGCCGAGGTCGAAGAAGCTGTCCCCGGCACCCACCGACGCCAGGCCCAGGACCTCCGCGAACACCCCGCAGAGGATCTCCTCCCGCGCTCCCGCCGCGGCCTCGCCGCCGCCCGCGGCCCGGTAGTCCGCCGCCGGCAGTGCCGCCCGGTCCACCTTCCCGTTCGCCGTCAGCGGCAGCGCGTCCAGCACCACCACCGCCGACGGCACCATGTACCCCGGCAGCCGCCCCGCCGCGAACGCGCGCACCAGGGCCGCGATCCCGGCATCGGCATCGCCGCCGGCGTGATCTCCGGCTCCAGGCGCCGGCACCACGTACCCCGTCAGCCGCACATCGCCCGCCGCGTCCTCGCGCGCCAGTACCACGGCCTGGGCCACCCCCGGATGCGCGGCCAGCACCGCCTCCACCTCGCCCGGCTCGATCCGGAACCCCCGCACCTTGACCTGATCATCGGCCCGGCCCAGGAAGTGCAGCTCCCCGCCCGCGCCCCACCGCACCACATCGCCCGTGCGGTACATCCGCGCCCCGGCCGGCCCGAACGGGCACGCCACGAACCGCTCCCCGGTCAGCCCCGCCCGGCCCAGATACCCCCGGGCCAGCCCCGCCCCCGCCACATACAGCTCGCCCGCCACCCCGGCCGGCACCAAGCCCAGGCGAGCGTCGAGCACGAACGCCCGCGTGTTCCACAGCGGCCGCCCGATCGGCACCACGGGGCTCTGGCCGGCCTCGCCGCTCCAGCCGGTGACGTCTATCGTCGCTTCGGTCGGGCCGTACAGGTTGTGCAGCGGCACGCCGAAAGCATGCGTGCGGGCCCGCAGGTCGGCCGGCAGCGCTTCGCCGCCGCAGAACAACATCCGCAGCCCGTGCCCGCAGACCGCCGGCAGCTCCGACGCGAACACCTGAAGCATCGAGGGAACGAACTGCGCGACCGTGACCTGCTCGCGGCGCATCAGCTCGGCCAGGTACGCGGGATCCTGGTGGCCGCCGGGGCGCGCCAGCACGAGCGTGGCTCCTTCCAGCAACGGCCAGAAGATCTCCCATACCGAGGCGTCGAATCCGAACGGGGTCTTCTGCAGCACCCGGTCCTGGGCCTGGAGCCGGAATTCCTGCTGCATCCACGCCACGTGGTTGATCACCCCGCCGGGCGGCACGACCACCCCCTTGGGCGTGCCGGCGGACCCGGACGTGTACATGACATACGCCGGATGCCCCGGCCGCAGCGCCGCGGCCCGCTCGGCGTCGCCCAGATCCGCGCCCGACTCTCCGGCCAGCCCCGCGGCGGCGTCCGGGTCATCCAAGACCAGCACCGCGCCGCCCCCGGCCAGGAAGGCATCCGGCAGGCAGGACGCGGCCGCGGCCGTGGTCACCACCGCCGCCGGGCGCGCGTCGGCGAGCATGAACGCGATCCGCCCCGCCGGGTAACCCGGATCCACCGGCAGGTACGCCGCGCCCGCCTTGACCACCCCCAGCAGCGCGGTCACCAGGGCGGCGCTGCGTTCCATCGCGACCGCCACCACCCGCTCCGGCCCCGCGCCCCGCCCGGCCAGGACCCGGGCCAGCCGGTTCGCCCCCGCGTTCACCACCCCGTAAGTCATCGCGACGCCCCCGCACACCACCGCCACCGCATCCGGCACCCGGGCCGCCCGCGCCTCGAACAAGCCCGGCAGCAACACCCCCGGCAGCTCCCGCGCGGTATCGTTCCAGCTCCGCAAGATCTGATCCCGCTCGGGCGCGGCCAGCACCTCGACCCGGCTCACCGCCACCAGCGGGTCGGCCGCCACCGCCGCCAGCACCCGCACCAGCCGCCCCGCGATCGCCTCCGCCGACGCCTGGTCGAACAGATCCGCCGCGGCCGTCACCCAGCCCCGCAGCCCGCCCGGCTCACCGCCCCCCGCCACCTCGCCCAGGCTCACGTCCAGATCGAACCTCGCCGCCACCGCACCATCCGCCAGCCCGCTCACTCGCACCCCGGGCAACTCCAGCACCGGGGGATCGTTGGCCTGCACCGCCAGCATCACCTGGAACAGCGGATGACGCGCCAGCGACCGGGCCGGCGCCAGCACCTCCACCAGATGCTCGAACGGCACATCCTGGTGATCGAACGCCCCCAGCACCGCCTCCCGCACCCGCCCCAGCAAATCCGCGAACGACGGATCCCCCGACACATCGGTGCGCAGCACCAGCGTGTTCACGAAGAACCCGACCAGCTCATCCAGCGCCTCGTCGGTCCGCCCCGCCACCGCCGCCCCCACCGGGATGTCGGTGCCCGCGCCGAGCCTGGACAACAACACCGCCAGCGCCGCCTGCACCACCATGAACAGCGTCACGCCCTGGGCCCTGGCCACCCCCGCCAGCCGCTCATGCAACCCAGCCGCGACGCTCAGCGGCACCCCGTGCCCCCGGTACGTCCCCTGCGCGGGCCGCGGCCGGTCCCACGGAAGAGCGATCTCCTCCGGCAGCCCCGCCAGCGCGTCGCGCCACCACGCCACCTGCCCGGCCAGCACGCTGCCCGGGTCGTCCGGCGAGCCCAGCAGGTCCCGCTGCCACAGCGCGTAATCGGCGTACTGCACCGGCAACGGCGCCCACCCCGGCGCCCGCCCCGCCCGCCGCGCCGCATACGCCACCGACACATCCCGCGCCAGCGGCGCCATCGACCACCCGTCCCCCGCGATGTGATGCACCACCACCACCAGCACATGCTCACCCGGCCCCACCCGCA
>JASHUI010000745.1:0-4504 GCA_030040095.1 Streptosporangiaceae bacterium
CGGCGGCGCTGGCGCGGGCCTACGGCGCCCCGGCGGCGGCCATCGCGGCCGGGCTGACCGGCTTCAAGCCCGAGCCGCACCGGATGAGCCTGGTCGCCAGGGTGGCCGGGGTGGACTACGTCGACGACTCCAAGGCCAGCAATCCGCACGCGGCCGCCGCCGCCCTGGCCTCCTATCCGTCCGTGGTGTGGATCGCAGGCGGCCTGTTCCGGGGCGCGGACCCCGACATCGACACGCTGGTCCTCGCGGTGGCGCCGCGGCTGCGCGGGGCGGTGCTGCTCGGCGCGGACCGGGAGGTGATCCGGCGCTCATTGGCGCGACACGCCCCGGATGTCCCGGTCGTCGAGGCCGTCCGCACCGACACTGGAGCAATGGACTTCGTGGTGGCCGAGGCCGCGCGGCTGGCCGTGCCCGGCGACACCGTGCTGCTGGCGCCCGCCGCGCAGTCGTTCGACATGTTCCGCAACTATCCGGCCCGTGGCGACGCGTTCGCCGCCGCGGTCGGCCGCCTGGCGGAGCGATACCAGGAAGCAGCACAGTGAGCGGCCGAGCGAACCGGGGAGCACAGTGAGCGCACCGGTCGCCGCGCCCGCGCGCCAGGAGCGGGCCGCGGGCCGGGCGACCGCGGCCCTGCGGCTGCTCGACCGGCCCCTCACCTCCTACTACCTGGTCCTCGGCATCACCATGCTGCTGCTCGCGCTCGGCCTGGTCATGGTGCTGTCCACGTCCTCGGCCCAGGCGATCATCGACGGCGGCCCGACGTACGCGGGCTTCCAGAAACAGCTGGCCGGCGTGGTGATCGGGCTCCCGCTGATGTGGATCGCGGCGAGATCGTCCCCGAGCCTGTTCCGCGCCGCCGCCTACCCCATGGTCGCGCTGTCCGTGCTTGGCCTGCTGCTGGTCCCGGTCATGGGCCAGACCGTGGACGGCGGGGAGCGGTGGATCACGATCATGGGCTTGCAGGTCCAGCCGTCCGAGTTCGCCAAGCTCGCGTTCGTGCTGTGGGGCGCCGACCTGCTGGCCCGCAAGGAGAAGGCGCGCCAGCTCGGCGAGTGGAAGCACCTGCTGATCCCGCTGCTGCCCGGGGCCGCCATCTTCAGCATGCTGGTCATGCTGGGGGACGACTTCGGCACCACGTTCATCCTGCTGGTGATCTTCCTCGCCCTGCTCTGGGTGATCGGCTCGCCGCTGCGGCTGTTCGTCGGCATGCTCGGGCTGATGGGCTTCTCGATGATGATCCTGATCATCGTGGCCCGTTACCGCCTGGCCCGGATCACCGGGTTCTTCGACGCTCAGTCGCAGGCCTCCACGAGCGGCTACCAGACGATCCAGGGCACCTACGCGGTCGGTTCCGGCGGCTGGTTCGGCGTCGGGCTCGGGGCCGGCAAGATGAAGTTCGGCTGGGTGCCGAACGCGACCACGGACTTCATCTTCGCGATCATCGGCGAGGAACTCGGGCTGGTCGGCACGCTCTGCGTGACCCTCCTCTACGGCGGCCTGGCCTACGCGGGGCTGCGGATCGCGCGCCGCGTGCCGGATACGTTCATGCGGCTGGCCGCGGCCGCCGCCACCACCTGGATCACGGTGCAGGCCCTGGTCAACATCGGCGCGGTCATCGGGCTGCTGCCGATCACCGGCGTGCCGCTGCCGCTGGTGTCGGCCGGCCTGTCCTCGCTGCTCGTCACGTTGGTGGCGCTCGGCATGCTGATGTCGTTCGCCAAGCGGGAGCCGGGCGCCGCCCAGGCGTTGGCCGAGGCCGGCCCCGGGCCCGTGCTGCGCGTTCTAAGCTGGCTTGGCCTGGCCACGGGCAAATCCCGCGGGCTGCGCGGCTGAGACCGGCTGGCCGCGAGGCAGACCGAGGGCACGGGGAGGAGGCAAGGCTGCCGCGATGACCATCGTTCTCGCCGGTGGCGGCACCGCCGGCCACATCGAGCCGATGCTGGCCCTCGCCGACGCGCTGCGCCGGGCCGACCCCCGGGTCCCGATCACCTGCCTGGGCACCGGGCGCGGCCTGGAATCCAGGCTGGTCCCGATGCGCGGCTATGACCTGGAGCTCATCCCGGCCGTGCCGCTGCCCCGCTCGGTGGACGCGCAGTTGCTCTCGCTGCCCGCCCGGCTCGTCTCGGCGGTCCGCGCCGCCGCTGCGGTGCTGGATCAGGCCGGGGCCGAGGTGCTGGCCGGCTTCGGCGGGTACGTGGCCACGCCCGCCTACCTGGCCGCGCGGCGTCGCGGCATCCCGATCGTCGTGCACGAGGCCAACTCCCGGCCGGGCCTGGCCAACCGGATCGGCGCGCTGCTGACCCGGCACGTGTTCACCGGGCAGCCCCGCACCAGGCTCGCGCACGCCACCTACATCGGGATACCGATCCGCCGCGAGATCGCCGCGCTCGACCGGCTGGCGCTCATGGACAAGGCCCGCGCGCACTTCGGCCTGCGCCCCGACCTGCCGGCGCTGCTGGTCACCGGCGGGTCGCAGGGGGCCAGGTCGCTCAACCTGGCCGCGGTGGGAGCGGCCGGCTGGATCCGCTCGGCCGGGGTGCAGGTGCTGCACATCATCGGCCCGCGCACCGACATGGAGGTGCCCCCGCCCGGCGGCCCGACGCCCTATATCACGCTGCCGTACCTGGACCGGATGGACCTCGCCTACGCGGCCGCCGATTTCGCGCTGTGCCGGGCCGGCGCGATGACCTGCGCGGAACTGACCGCGGTGGGCCTGCCCGCGGCGTACGTGCCGCTGCCCCACGGCAACGGCGAGCAGCGGCTCAACGCCGCCCCGATCGCGGACGTCGGCGGCGGGCTCATCGTCGAGGACGCCGCCCTGTGCCCGGAGTGGATCGCGGACACGCTGCTGCCCGTGCTGCTCGACCCGGAACTGGTCGCGGCCATGTCGCGCGCGGCGGCCCACGCGGGGCGCAGGGACGCCGACCGGCGACTCGCGCACGAGGTGTTCGCCGTCCTGCGGGACTCGCGGGAGCGCGAACGCGGCGGGCCGCGCCGCGAGAGGAGCCGGACATGGGCCTCGTGACGCCGGTGCCGGCGGTGCCGGTCGAGCAACTCGGGCGGGTGCACTTCGTCGGCATCGGCGGCGCCGGGATGTCCGGCATCGCGCGCATCATGCTGGGCCGGGGAGTCACCGTCTCCGGCAGCGACCGGGCCGCCTCGCCCCAGCTCGACGAGCTCGCCGCGCTCGGCGCGACCGTCCGGCTCGGGCATTCGCCGCGGAACGTGGCCGGGGCCGACACCGTGGTCACCACCCCGTCGGCGATCGGGGACCTCAACCCGGAGATCATCGCCGCCCGGCAGCGGGGGATCACGGTCATCCCGCGGGCCTGCGCGCTGGCGTCGATCATGATCGGCAGGCGGGGCATCGCGGTGTCCGGCACCCACGGCAAGACCACCACGACCTCGATGCTGACCACGGTGCTGCGGCACAGCGGCGCCGACCCGTCCTACGTGATCGGCGGCATCCTGGCCGAGACCGGCCTCGGCGCCGCCGACGGGAGCGGCCCCTGGTTCGTGGCCGAGGCGGACGAGAGCGACGGCTCGTTCCTGAACCTCTCGCCCGCGGCCGCCGTGGTGACCTGCATCGAGGAAGAGCACCTGGACAACTACCGGGACCTGGCCGAGATCGAGGCCACGTTCGCGGCCTTCGCCGGGAAGATCAGCGAGGGCGGCCTCCTGGTCGCCTGCCTCGACGACCCGGGCGCGGCGTCCCTCGCCGCCGCCGCGGCGTCGCTCCCGCTGCGGGTGCGGACCTTCGGCGAGTCGGCCGCGGCGGACTACCGGCTGACCGGGGCCGCCGTGCGCGACATGACCACCCGGCTGACCCTCACCTCGGCGCGGACAGGGCCGCTGACGCTGACCATCGGCGTGCCCGGCCGGCACTACGCACAGGACGCCGTGGCCACCCTGGCGACCGCCGTCGAGCTGGGTGTGGACGCCGGGACCGTGGTACGCGGGCTCGAGGCCTACGGCGGGGTCCAGCGTCGCATGGAGCCCAAGGGCGAGGCGGACGGCGTGCGCGTGCTCGACAGCTACGCGCACCACCCGACCGAGCTGGCCGCCGACCTCACCGCGGCCCGGGAGGTGGCCGGGGGCGGGCAGGTCATCGCGGTATTCCAGCCGCACCTCTACAGCCGGACCCGGTTCTTCGCCAAGGAGTTCGGCGCGGCGCTCGGCCTGGCCGACGAGGCGCTGGTCCTCGACGTCTACGCCGCCCGCGAGGACCCGGAGCCCGGCGTCTCGGGCCGGCTGGTGACGGACGCGGTGCCCGGCGGCCGGGCCCGGTTCATCCCGGACGCCGCCGCGGTGCCCGACGTCATCGCGGGCCTGGCCAAACCCGGGGACCTGGTGCTGACGATGGGCGCCGGCGACATCACCGCGCTGGGGCCGCTGATCGTCGCGGCGCTGCGGGACCGCGCCGGTGATTGACCCATGAGTCCCGAACGCACCGTCTCCGGCGGATCGCCCACCGCCCAGGTGAATCGCGGCCCGGGGGACCGGC
>JASHUI010000746.1:0-3646 GCA_030040095.1 Streptosporangiaceae bacterium
GGCCTCGCTGGCGGCGATGGCGGTCCTCGCGCCCGTGGTGCTGCTGCCGGGGCTGGCCTGGGGCCTCGCGGGGCGGCTGCGCCCGGTCAGCTACCCGGCCGACTGGGCCACGGCCCGGCAGGTCATCGACGGCGATCGCGCGCCCGGCAGCGTGCTGCTGCTGCCGTGGGCCGCCTACCGGCGCTACCCGTGGAACAACGGCGAGGCGGTGTACGACCCGTGGACGCTGCTGCTGGGCCGCGAGGTCATCTCGAACGACGGTCTGCAGGTCGGGAACCTGGTCCTGGCCCAGGAGAGCGCGGACTCGATCCGGATGAACCGCATCGTCACCGCGCCGGGGCCGCTGACCGGGCCGCTGCGCCGGGCGGGCGTGCGGTACGTGATCGTCGACGCCGGGCCGCTGCTGGGTGCGGCCAGGCCCGGCCTGGCCGCCCGGGCCAGGCTGCCCGGCGCCCAGGTGGTGCTGGCCGGCCCGGATCTGGTGGTATTCAGGCTGACCGCGGCGGGCGGGCCGGGCCGGTGAAGATTCGTCTGCCGGTGATAACTAATCGGAATGCGACTATCGCCCTTTCATATTGCCTTTTTCCCGGGCAACTCCTAGTCTTGTGCGGCGAGTTACCTGTTCGGTGGCTTTTTGTAGCGCGCCCGGGGTGTCCAGGCCAAGGAGGAGGATCGCCTTGTCACGTCTGGTACTGATCGTGGCATCGCTCGCGGTTGGAGCGGTGCTGGCTGTTGGGGCCGCGTTCACCACGAGTGGCGTGCTCGGCTCACCGCCCGCGCCGGCGGACAAGCAGCTGTACAACTACGGCACGTCCGGCACGCCGTAGACCCACGGGGGAAGTGTCCGTCCGTGTCCTGGGACGGCCCAGGCGGAACACGTTACAGTTGTGTGTCCTGAATGTCCGTGACGCCGGACCTACTGCCGAGTAGGCTAGCTCGGACCTGTATCGACGTCGGCTCAGGGCCGCGGGCCTGGCGGAACCATCCCGGGAGGGATCGATGCGTCGTGTGCTCGGCCTGACCCTCACCGGCCTCGGGGCGTTCCTCTTCGTTCTCGCGCTGCTCATGCGTTTCTACCTGCCCGGCCAGGTGATCAAGTTCCCGCTGAACGAGTACCTGGTGACCACGCTCGCCGGCCGCGACGTGAGCTACTTCAGCCAGAAGCAGGTCGCGGAGATGACCGACGTCAGCGCGAAGGCCACCAGCACGATCGAGGGCGACGTGGCGGCCGGCACGGGGTCGATGGCGGTGTGGGACGACTTCACCGCCATCGAGGACACCACCAACGGCCAGCCGATCCAGTACACCTCGCAGCGCTCGGCCTTCGACCGGCGCACCGGCGCGATCGTGAACTGCTGCGGCGACTACGTCAGCGTCTCGAACGTCGGCACGCGCACCGGGCATCAGTCCGGGCTGGCCTACGCATGGCCGATCGGGACCCAGAAGCAGACGTACCTGGTGTTCGACCCCACCCTGGCCCGGGCGGAGCCATTCCGGTACGAGGGAACCGCGACGATCGACGGGGTCAGCACCTACAAGTTCGTGGAGCATGTCACCAACCAGCAGTTCTCCTCGCAGACGCTGCCGGGCTCGCTGGTCGGTTACCCCGACCAGCCGACGGTGACGCTGCCCGAGTACATCACCGAGACCAACACCTTCTGGGTGGACCCGGTCACCGGCGTCCCGGTCGACGTGACCGACAACGAGCGGCTCGTGCTGGAGAACATCACCGGCGCCACCAGGCTTACCCTGTTCGACGGGAGCCTGTCGGCCACCTCGCAGAGCATCTCGGCCGCGGTCGGCACGGTCAACTCCTCGCACCTCAAGATCGAGTTCATCGAGGACATCGCCCCGCTGATCTGTCTGCTGGTCGCGGTCGGACTGCTCGTCTTCGGCATCACCCTGATTGTCAATCAGACGGATCTCGAGGAGTTTGAGTACGAGAGCGACGAGCCGGTCGGGTCCACGACCTGAACTCCGCTCCCGGGACCCGGTCGGACCTGAGAAGGTGGTGAGCGGTGGGGTCGCTTGGATTCTGGGCCCGCGCGCAGGAGAGCCCGGACTGGATCGCCGTGGTCGAGGCGGACGGCACCGAGTACCGGGCGGGTGACCTGCTGGCCCGGGTGAACCAGATCACTCACGGGCTGCGGGCCCTGGGCCTGAAGCCCGGCGACGGGATCGCGTCGGTGCTGCCCAACGGGGCCGCCGCGCTCGAGGTGTACCTGGCCGCGCTGCAGGCCGGCTGGTACCTCACCCCGATCAACTGGCATTTCGCCGTGCCGGAGATGGCCTACATCCTGCGGGACTGCGAGGCCAAGGCGATGTTCCTGCACGAGCGGTTCGCGGACGTCGGGTCGGCCGCCGCCGACGAGGCCGGAATCCCGGCGGGCGGGCGGTTCAGCTTCGGCGAGGTGCCGGGGTTCACCCCGGTCGCCGCGCTGCGCGAGGGGCAGCCAGCGACCATGCCGGACGACCGTACCGCCGGCGCCACCATGCACTACACCTCGGGCACCACGGGCCGCCCCAAGGGTGTGCGCCGGGCCCTGTCCGGCCTGGACCCCGACGAGACGGTCGAACTAGGCTCGGTGCTGCTGCAGTTCTTCGGGATCACCGCCGGGCCGCCCAACGTGCACCTGGTCTCCTCGCCGAACTACCACACCGCGGTCACCATCTTCGGCGGCAACGCCCTGCACATGGGGCACACCCTGGTCTGCATGGACACCTGGGATTCCGAGCAGGCGCTCGCGCTCGTCGAACGGTACCGGGTGACGAACACGCACATGGTGCCGACCCACTTCAAGCGGATGCTGTCGCTGCCCGAGCCGGTTCGCGCCCGGTATGACCTGTCGTCGATGAAGTGGCTGATCCACGCCGCGGCGCCGTGCCCGATCGGGCTCAAGCAGGCGATGCTGGACTGGTGGGGGCCGTGCGTGTACGAGTACTACGCGGCCACCGAGGGCGGCGGGACGATCGCCACCCCGGACGACTGGCTGGCCCGGCCGGGCACGGTCGGCATCCCCTGGCCGGTCAGCGAGGTCATGATCGCCGATGAGGAGGGGAACCCCTGCCCGCCCGGCACGCCGGGCACCGTCTACATGAAGATGGGGATATCCGACTTCGCCTACAAGGACGACCCGGAGAAGACGGCGGCGGGCCGGCTGCGCGATTTCTTCACCGTCGGCGACGTCGGCTACCTGGATGACGACGGCTACCTGTTCCTGTGCGACCGCAAGTCCGACATGATCATTTCCGGGGGCGCGAACATCTACCCGGCCGAGATCGAGGCCGAGATCATCATGAACCCCAAGGTGGCCGACGTCGCGGTGTTCGGGATCCCGGACGAGGACTGGGGCGAGCAGGTCAAGGCCGTGGTCCAGGCGGCCCCGGGCCTCGACCCCGGGCCCGGGCTCGAGGCGGAGATCCTGGCCGCGCTCGACGGCAGGCTGGCCCGGATGAAGTGGCCGAAGAGCATCGACTTCATCGACGAGATGCCCCGCGATCCCAGCGGGAAGCTGCTCAAGAGGCGGCTGCGCGCGCCCTACTGGGAGGGCCGCGAGACCGCCATCTGAGGGACCGGGCGGGCCGCGCTCAGGCCGCGACCGTGGGCGAGGCGGCGGCCTGGGCGGCGCCGGGCCTGGCCGTGCCG
>JASHUI010000747.1:0-2568 GCA_030040095.1 Streptosporangiaceae bacterium
CCCGGCCCGCCACCACCACCCGGCCCCCGCACGCCAGCGGACCCCACACCTCCAAACCCGCGATATCAAACCCGAACGTCGTCACCGCCAGCACCACATCCGAGGACCCCAAACCCGGCCGCGCCGCCATCCCCGCCAGCAACGCCACCAGGCTGGCCTGCGACACCGCCACGCCCTTCGGCACCCCCGTCGACCCCGACGTATACATCACATACGCCAGCCGCCCCGAACCCCCCGCCGCTACCACAGGCGCCACCGCCGACCCCGCCACCGCCGCCACGCTCGCCGGGTCATCCAGCCACACCACGCTGGCCGACCCCCACGCCAGACCCCCGGCCACCGACCGGTGCGCCAGCACTACACCCGCTCCGCCATCAGCCGCCATGAACGACAGCCGCGCCGCCGGGAACTCCGGGTCCAGGGGCAGATACGCCGCCCCCGCCCGCCACACCGCGAGGCTCGCCACCACCAGGTCCACACCCCGGTCCAGGCACAGGCCCACCACCGACTCCGGCCCGACACCCAGACCGGCCAGATACCCGGCCAGCCGACCCGCCCGCGCCTCCAGGCACCCATGCGTCACACACCGCGCCCCCGCCACCACCGCCACCACATCCGGGCCAGCCCTCGCCCGCGCGGCCAAGAGCTCATCGACACCGCTCCCCGGGCCCGCCCCGGCTATCCCCGCCACACCCGCCCGCGCGCCGCTCCACGCCTCCGCCAGCTCATCCCGCTCCCCCGCCGCCAGCACCGGCACATCCCACACCGCCACACCCGGATCAGCCGCCACCCCCGCCAGCACGCCCACCAGATGTCCCGCCAACCGCCCCACCGACGCCGCGTCGAACAACGCGGTCGAGTACTGCAGCGCCCCGCCCAGCGCGCCCCCGGCGTCGTTCACGGTCACGGTCAGGTCGAACTGCACCGGCATCACCGGGTCGGGCCCCGGTGCCACGCGCCCGTCCGCCTGGCCGGCACCCTGGCCTGCCTGGCCCGCGGCATAGCTGAAGAACACCTGGAACAGCGGGGTGCGCGACCGGTCCCGGTCGGCGACCAGATCGTCTACCAGCCGCTCGAACGGCAGGTCCTGATGCGCGTACCCGCCCAGCGCCACCGACCGCACCCGCCCCAGCACCTCGCCGAACGACGGATCGCCCGACAGATCCGCCCGCAACACCAGCGTGTTCAGGAAAAACCCGATGAGGCCCTCGACCTCGGCCCGGCCCCGCCCCGCCACCGGCGAGCCCACCGCCACATCCCGAGCGCCGGTATACCGGCCCAGCAGCACGCAGAACCCGGCCAGCAACGTCATGAACATCGTCGCCCCGGACTCCCGGGCCACTCCCCGCAACCGCCCCGCCACCTCGCCCGGCACGGCAAACCCGGTCACCGCCCCCGCGCTCGAGCGCACCGGCGGACGCGGCCGATCCGCCGGCAGCTCGGTCACCGGCAACTCGGCCAGCTGCTGACGCCAGTAGTCCAGCTGCTCCGCAAGCACGTCTCCGGCCAGCCACGCCCGCTGCCACACCGCGTAATCGGCGTACTGCACCGGCAGCGGCGGCAGCGGATCCGGCTCGCCCGCTCGCAGCGCCCCATATATAAGGTCAAGCTCGCGGCGGAAGATGCCGGCCGACCACTCGTCGGTGATCGCGTGATGCGCCGACAACACCAGCAGATGATCGTCGGCAGCCACCTTGACCAGGCAGGCGCGGAGCAACGGGCCGGCCGCGAGGTCGAACGGCGCCGCCGCGGCGGCGGCCAGCAACCGCTCCGCCTCCCTGCGCGGATCGACCGCGCCGGACACGTCGGCCACCGGCAGACCGAACCGTTCCGGCGGGTCGATGACCTGGCACGCCACCCCGTCCGGCCCGGCCACCAGCCGGGTCCGCAGCACCTCGTGCCGGGCCACGACGGCCGTCAGCGCTCCACCCAGCGCGGTCACGTCCAGTGCCCCGCCCAGCCGGATCGGCATCGGCGCGTTGTACTCCGCCGACTCCGGGTCGAGCTGGTTCAGGAACCACAGCCGCTGCTGGGCGAACGACAACGGCAGCCGCCGGTCCCTGGCCACCGGCACCACGGGCGGTGCCGCCACCCCCGTCGCCGCGTCGATCACCCCGGCCAGCCCCGCCACCGTCGGATGCTCGAACAACGCCGCCAGCGCCACCTCACGCCCGAAAACCGCCCGCACCCGGGAAATCACCTGGGTAGCGGCCAGCGAATGCCCGCCCAGCTGGAAGAAGTTGTCGTCCGCGCCGACCTGGTTCACCCCCAGGAGCTGCGCCCAGATCCCGGCCAGCAGCTCCTGCGCCGGCGTCGACGGCGCCACGTATCCGCCGTCCCCGCCCGGCGCGGGCCGCGACGCCTCGGGGGCGGGCAGGGCGGCCTTGTCCACCTTCCCGGCCGGAGTCACCGGCAGCGACGCCAGCTCCGTGAACACCGCCGGCACCATGAACTCCGGCAACCGCCCCGCCAGGTACCCGCGCAGCTCCCCCGCCGGCGGCAGGCCCGCCGACGGGTCCGCCGGCACCACGAACGCCACCAGCCGGGCCTGGGCGCCGCTGCCGTCCG
>JASHUI010000748.1:0-5528 GCA_030040095.1 Streptosporangiaceae bacterium
TGCTCCAGGTCGTCGATCAGGCGGATCTGGCGCTCCACCAGGGACTGGCTGCGCCGGGACAGGTTCACGAACATCGCGTTGACGTTCCCGCGCAGCGCCGCCTCGTTGGCCGCCAGCCGCAGCGCCTCCCGGTGCACCTGGTCGAACGCCCGCGCCACCTCACCGATCTCGTCCGAGGAATCGACGTCGATCGGCTCGACGTCCAGCGAGACGCCCTCGCCGTCGGTCTCGCTCATCCGGCGCACCGCTTCCGGCAGCCGCAGCCCGGCCACCTCGAGCGCTCCGGTCCGCAGCTTGCGCAGCGGCAGCACCATGGACCGGGCCACCACGATGGTGATCAGCAGCACGATGATCAGGACGAGCAGCACCAGGACCCCGGTCTCCGCCGCGGTGCGCGTCGCGGTGGCCTGCAGCGCCTGGCTGCGCGCGATGACCTGGTTGACCAGGCCCTGTTCCACCGAGCGGATGTCGCTGATGGTGACCGACATGTCGGCGTCCCAGGCGGTCGCCGCGCTGGTGGTCTTCGACGGGGACATGGGCAGCATCACGCTGACGCTGGTGCCGTTGCCGCTGCTCGCGATGGCCTGCTGCTCCATCGCGTTGGCGTCGTCCACCGCGGGGCCGACCACCGTGTCCTGGTAGACCTGTGCCTCGCCGATGCTCGCGGCGCTCTGGAACTCCCCTAGCTCGGCCTGCTGGGAGGCGTACGCGTTGGTCAGCGCCAGCGCCGCGTTGGGCTGGAAACTGCCGGCCACCAGGGCCGCGTACAGGATGCCCCGCTGCTGCGTGGCCTGGTCCTCGTCGCGCGACAGCGCCCCGAGCGCGCGGACATCGCTGGCCAGCGTGGTGTCGCTGCTTCCCTCGGAGATCTGGTCGTCGAGGGTGAACAGGCCGGCGACCGCGTCGGAGTAGTGCTGGATGATCGTCAGCGCGGGGGCATGGGTGGCGGTGGCCTCCGACCGGTAATAGGGCAGGTCTTTGATCCGGTCGAGCACGGCCGACAAATCACCTTGCACCTGGGAGGAATACGACGAGCCGATGCCGCTGGCCAGGGTGGTGACCTGGCGGGCGGCGGCATTGGTGATCATGTACTGCCTGGCCACGTCCGGCGGCAGGGGGCCCCGCCGGCCCGCCGCGATGTAGCCGGCCAGGGCGTTGCTCTCGTCTTCCATCGCGTTCGCCAGGTGCGTGACCGCGTTGCCCAGGTTCGCCAGCCGCTCCACCTGCTGGTAGGTCTCGGCGCTGTGCACCGCCTCATCGATGCGCAGGCCGCCGAAATACATGGCCGTCACGGTGGGAATCGCGATCAGGGCGATGAGCCGCCAGCTCACCCGCCAGTTGCGCAGCGCGAACCGGGATGTCTTGCGGTCGGCGGGCCGTCGCTGCTCGCCGTCCTTCGGGCCGTCCTGCACCTCGATGGCAGCCGGCGCCGGGCCTTGATCCTCGGCCCGATCCTGACCAGCGCCAGCCTGGTCAGTCATCGGTCCTTTCGGCACTGCGCCCTCACCTCGCCCGGGCCGGAAGCCTTCGGAATACATGCTGGCATGCCAGGCAACGAGCCGGACGGCATCCGTCCCCCCTTCCCAGTGGCGGCTGCTACGGCACAGGGGAGCTAAGAGCAACCCTAGCCTTACAGAACGGGTAAGGACATGTAATCATTGCCGGCCGGGTTTCGTTCGACAATCCGCTACATCAACCCGGCCCGGCTGCCTCCCCGCGAACCCCCTGCCACCTGCGACAACACGAGTGGTCCTGGTGGGGCGGGTGGGGCTCGAACCCACGACCGGCGGATTATGAGTCCGCTGCTCTGACCGGCTGAGCTACCGCCCCTTTCACGGTCCGCGTGCCCATTACAGCAGACCCCGCGACCGCGGGCGGGGCCTGGCCCCGGACCCAATGCCGCCTGGCGGGCTTTTCTTCAGCACAGTCGGGGCGTAATGGTCACTTGACCAGCCCCAGCTGACGGGCGATGATCATCCGCTGCACCTCCGACGTGCCCTCGCCGATCTCGAGCACCTTGGCGTCGCGGTAGAACCGGGCCACGGGGAACTCGTTCATGAACCCGTAGCCCCCGAAGATCTGGGTCGCGTCCCTGGCGTTGTCCATCGCGGCGTTCGACGCGGTGAGCTTCGCGATCGCGGCCTGCTTCTTGAACGGCTCCCCCGCCTGCAGCCGGGCCGCCGCGTCGTACCAGCCGATCCGCGCCCCGTGCGCCCTGGCCTCCATGTCGGCCAGCTTGAACTGGATGTCCTGATAGTGGCCGAGCGGCTGGCCGAACGCCGTGCGCTCCCCCACATACGGCAGGCACTCGTCGACGCAGCCCTGGGCCAGCCCGGCCGCCAGCGCCGCGAGAGCCACCCGGCCCTCGTCCAGGGTCTGCAGGAACTGGGCGTACCCGCGGCCCCGCTCGCCGAGCAGGTTGGCCTCCGGCACCCGGCACCCGGAGAACGCAAGCTCCCTGGTGTCCGAGGCGCACCAGCCGACCTTCGAGTACTCCGAGCCGACCGCGAGCCCGGGGGTGCCCGCCGGCACGATGATCGCGGAGATCTCCCGGCGGCCCTCGCAGCTCCCGGTGATCGCGAGCGCCGTGACCAGCGACGTGATCGTGGTCCCGGCGTTGGTGATGAAGGCCTTGGATCCGTCGATGACCCATTCCCCGTCCTCGAGCCGGGCGGTCGTCCGCATTCCGCCGGGAATGTCCGACCCGCCGCCCGGCTCGGTCAGGCCGAACGCGGCCAGCCGCTCCCCCCGGCACAGGTCGGGCAGCCACGTGGCGCGCTGCTCCGCGTTGCCGAACCGGTAGATGGGCATCGCGCCCAGCGCGACGGCCGCCTCGAGCGTTATGGCCACCGACGAGTCGACCCGGCCCAGTTCGTGCAGCGCGAGGCAGAGCGCGAAGTAGTCGCCGCCCATCCCGCCGTACTCCTCGGGAAACGGCAGGCCGAACAGGCCGAGCTTGCCCATCCGCGCGATGATCTCGTACGGGAACTCGCGGCGCTCGTAGTAGTCACCGATTACCGGCGCCACCACGTCCCGCGCGAACTCCGCCACGGTCTGGCGGAGCTCCTCATGCTCGTCGTCGAGCCGGTAGCTGATCATCTATCTCTGCCCCTTTGCAGATAACCTCTGCCCCTTTGCAGATAACTGCCTCATCGGCGGCATGCCCCGATGTCTGCGATGCTACTGGCGCGCCACGCGAGCGGCCGGAGCAAAACCGTCCGGAAGGGGGCGCAGTGCCCCCGTGACCTCCGGATTGGCGACGCGGGTTACGCTCTCGTGCGTGCGGACTGTTGCCGAGACGAGATAGCTGTCCTGGAGGACGTCTATGGTGTCCCTGACCTGCCCCGCGTGCAACGCCGAGGTCAAGCCGGACGACCTCATCTGCTTCACCTGCGGCGCCAACCTGCCCCGCCGGCACCCGGACGAGGACCCGCCGCCCCCCGCCACCGTCATGCAGGAGTACCTGAGGCGCGAGGAGCGGAGCGGCGCGATCTCGTCGGCGGTGCTGCGGCTGGCCTTCGATACCGGCAACGTGGAGGTGCCGGCCGGTACCTCGCTGCTGCTCGGGCGCGACCCGGCCGAGTCCCTGGTGGCGGCGGCGTTCGCCGACTTCGACAACGTTTCCAGGCGGCACGCGACGGTCACCGTCGACGACGCCGGGCGCGCGACCATCCGCGACGAGAACTCGACAAACGGGACATTCGTCAACGGCGACCGGGTGCTGCCGGGGACCGCCGTGCGGCTGGCCGACGGCGACACCGTGCGCCTCGGCGCCGACGTGACCGGTGAGGTGCTGCTGCCGCGGCAGCAGGAGGACCCGGCCCTGTATAGCCGCGAGGGCGACTGAGTTCCTGAGGCGTGCCCGGCGCACGCCCGCCACCAGCATCGTCATTCTGAACGCGCCGTCTGTCGTGCGGCCTGGCTTCGTGCCGGGCAGCCTGGTTACGGGCGGGGGGTCCAGGCTCGCAGCAGCGCCTCGGGCAGGCCCCACCAGCCGAGCCGCGTGAGCCGGCCGGTGTCGTCGACGGCGCCCAGGACCCGCCAGAGGCCCACAGCGGGCAGGAACATCCCGGCAACGGCATCAGCCTCGTCGTCGATGTCGTCCGGGTCGTAGTCCTCGTCTGGGTCGTACTCGTCGTCCGGGTCGTAGTCGCTCACATACCGCGCGAGGTCGTCGGCCGCCGCCGGGGTGCCCGGGCCGCCCCGGGCCAGCGTCGACATGGCGGCCAGCCAGTCGCCGTGGTTGAGGGCGCAGAGTGAGACCATCGCCTGCTCGTCATCGGTCAGCTCGCCGATCCCGTCGGGGTCGTCCCGGGTCTCGTCATCGTCCTGCAACTCCTCCTGGGGCGTCACGATGCCGGCCGCGAACGTGAGCCACAGTTCCGCGTCGTCGCCCGGCAAACTCCCTGGCTCCAGTCCGGCGCAGGCGGCGAGCAGTTCGCGCGGCCAGCCGGGCCGATTCATGGTGGAGCGCAGGACGTCGCAGGCCGCGCTCAGGTCGGCCTCGGGAAGGTCCCGGCCGGGAAGCTCGTCGAGGACGGTGCGCAACTCGGCCCGCGCCTCGGCCTCGGCGGCGTCCCACTCGGCGAGGAACTCATCGTCTGCCTCGTCGGTCACGGTCCACATCGGTATGCGCCCGTCCGGCAGCGGCGACATCATCCACTCTTCCTGCAGCCGGCGATGCTCCGCCAGCGCCTCGGGGTCTGCGGCGACAAGGCGATCCGGGTCGGTCACGCCGGTCGCGAGCAGCTGCTCGAGATGCGCGACAAGCTGCCCGTGCATCTCGGCCTGCAGCGGACTGCGCTCATCCTCGTCGTCCCATACATGCAGCCCGATGATGCCGGCGGGCTCGGTGCCGGTTGCCTCGAGCCACCTCTCCACGTCGCCCACCGTGGCCGAGCCGTCCGCGATCTTCTGCAGCACCGCGGCGGCACTGTCCCAGAACGCCGCCGACAAGGGATTGCCGGCCGCCAGGAACTGCCTGCGCAGGCCAGGCAGCGCGGCGAGCGCGTCCGCCGCGGGCACCGCCAGCAGGGCGCGAGCCACGTCACGGCGAGTCAGGGCCCCGGCCGGCCGCCCGGCCATCGACACGATCGCCTGCGCGTCCAGGTCCACGGACGGACAGCCTACGCGCCCCCCAGGCCCGGGGTCAGCCGGGAGCCTCGCCGGCGAAGGGAGGCACTGGCTGCAGCTTCAGCGGCGGCAATAGCGGGGTGGCTCGCCTTCCTCGACGGCGTCCGCTCCGACGAGTTCAGCCTGTAGAGCGCGGCCACAGGGTCACGAGCGCGCCAGGGCTGTCTGTCGGCCGGCTCACGCTCCAGGCTTCTCCGTCGCCCCGTTCAGGGGCTGGTCAGCGACAGCGTGGCCACGCCGCGCCGGAAGGCGGCCTCGGCCGCCGGGCTGTTCTCGATGCGCCAGTCCTGGTGGTAGATCCCGTCGTCCTGGGCGATGTCGAACCAGACCAGCCCGAGCGTCTGGTACTGCTGAATCCCGGCGAACAGCTCGCCGATCTTGGCGGCCTGCCCGGC
>JASHUI010000749.1:0-2816 GCA_030040095.1 Streptosporangiaceae bacterium
GGCGCCAGGGCCGCAGTCGCCGCGCAGCTCGATCGTCCAGTGCAGGCCGAGCCCGTCCACGCGGCGCACGCTCGGGTGCACGGCGGCCATCTGGGTCAGCCGCGAGCGCAGCTCCGCGTCGAGCGCGTCGGCCCGCTCCACCAGCCCGTCGCGCGCGATCCTGCGCACGGTGGCGCTGATCGCCGCGACGGTCAGCGGATGGCCGCGGAAGGTGCCGTAGGACTGCCAGAGCTGATAGTTCAGCCGGTCGGCCACCTGCCGCGACAGCACCACGGCCGCGGCCGGCGCGATCCCCCCGGCCAGTCCCTTGCCCAGGGTGACGATGTCCGGCCGGGACTGGCCCCGCTGGAACGTCAGCCACCGGCCCTGCCGGCCCAGGCCGGTCACCGCCTCGTCGGCGATCCACAGCGCACCCGCCGCCCTGGCCGCCTCGGCCAGCTGGTCCTGGTAGGCCGGGGCCGGGTAGACGCCGCCCTGGCTGTAGTCAATGATCACGGCGGCGGCCTGGGCCAGCGTGGCGGCGAGATTGCCGGGCAGGCAGCGGCATCGTCCGTCGGGCGAGCACGGGGACATCACCCGGCACCGGGGCGCGGGCAGCTGGCGCACCTCGGCCAGCCGCGGGGCCTGCCGGGACCCGTCGGCCGGTCCGGGCCCGCCGTGCCCCTGCGGGCGCAGGGTCATCTCCCGGGACAGCCCGACCGTTCCGTGGCAGGCGCGCTCCCTGGTCACCAGCGGGCCGCGCCCGGTGAGCGCCTGGGCCAGGCTGAGCGCCTGGTCGTTGGCCTCGCTGGGGCCCGCGAAGAACCGCACCGCGCCCGCCCAGTCATCCTCGGCGCCGAACGCGTGCTCCAGCAGGTCGTCGGCGGCCTGCTGGCGGCCGCGCCAGATCCACGCCTCATCGAGTGCCGGGCTGCCGGACGCGCCGCGCACCGCGGCGACCAGATCGGGATGACAGTGCCCGAGCGGCGCGGCCACGTTGCTCGCGTCGATCACGTGACGGCCGTCGGACAGCCGGAACCAGGACCCGGCCGCCCCGGCGACCTCGATGCCGTCCGGAGCGGCCCGGCCCGGCGCCGTCGGCAGCCGCCCGGACCCGGCCGCGCTCTCCATGCTCGGCATGTCCGTCTCCAACCTGGTAACCGGTGCCGGCCGCTGGTGGCGTGGTTCAGCGGCGCACCGTCCATTACCAGGACGAGCGACGGGGGCTTTTGGTTCTCAGGTTAGGGTTCCCTGGTGACATTCGCGGCGGCCCGCGACGACGCGGCGCGGCTCAGCCAGCGGGACTGGCTGCGCGCCCGCGACTACCTCAACCAGGGCCGGCACCGGCTCGGCCGGGCCGCGGCGGACCTGTACCCGAGGTCGTGGCGGGTCGCGGGCACGCCGCTGCTGGCCCGGCCGCGCTGGCTGCCCGACGCCCCGGTCCCCCTGGAGCAGGTCATGCTGTCCTGGTGCCCCGGCTGGCCGTCCCGGGACGTCGATGGCACCGGGCCGCAGGCCGCGGCCGCGCGGCCGCTGCGCGACGACGGGCACAGGTTCGGCTGCTACGCCGCGGCGCTCGGGACGCTGAACCGCCCGGGGATCTTCGAGGACCGCGCCTGCTACCGGCTGCTCGGGGCGGACGCGGCCAACGGCGGGGCGAGCCTGGGGTTTGGCGAGGGCCGCTACTTCGAGGTGATCAACGTCGGCGAGGCCGTCGCGCACGAGTACGCCGCCGCCACGCTGGCCCGCGGCGACCCGGCCCGGCCGCCGGGCCTTGACGAGCTGCCGTTCCGCTCGCTGATCGGCGATCCCGCCGACCTGGGCCGCCGGGGCGTGATGGTCGCGCTCTGCACGCTGGTGCTGCGCGCGGACCGTGACGCGGGCCCGTCGATGATCCTGCACTGGCGGGACCCGGCCCGGGTGGCCAGCGGCGGCGGCCTTTACCAGGTCGCACCGGTCGGCATCTTCCAGCCCTCGCACGACGCCGGGTGGAACCAGGCCAACGACTTCAGCCTCTGGCGCTGCCTGGTCAGGGAACTGGCCGAGGAACTGCTCGGCGGCGACGAGGACTATCACAGCGACGTCGGGCCGATCGACTATGAGCGCTGGCCGTTGCAGGCCGGCCTGGCGCGGGCCCGGCGGGCCGGCCGGCTGCGGCTGTACTGGCTCGGCCTGGGCGTCGACCCGCTGACGCTCGCGGCCGACCTGCTGTCGGTGGCGGTGTTCGACCCCGATCTGTTCGACGCGACGTTCACCGGCCTGGTCACCGCCAACCCCGAGGGGCGCATCGTGACCGGTCATGACGGAGCCAGGGCGACGGGAGGCGTGGCGTTCAATCCGGTCAACATCGAAAGGTACGCCGACGGCGAGCCGATGCAGCCGGCCGGCGCGGCGCTGCTGCGCCTGGCCTGGCAGCACCGTGACACGCTGCTCGCGGGCTGAGCGTGGACAATACCGGGATGGGTCAGACAGCCTCCCCGGGCGCCGGGCCGGGCTCGGGCCGCGTGTTCGCCGCCGTCCGGGCCGTCCGCGGCCCGGACGTGAGCATGGACGGCCGCCTGCGCCTCGACGCGCTGGCCAGGTATCTGCAGGAGGCGGCCGAGGGCGACCTGGTCGACGCGGGCTGGCGGGCGACGTTCACCTGGGTGGTGCGCCGGTGCGCGGTGGACATCGCCGGGTTCCCGCGGCTGGGCCAGGAGCTGGAGGTGCGGACGTTCTGCTCCGCGATCGGGCCCCGGTGGGCCGAGCGCACCACCACGCTGACCGCCTGCCGCCCGGGCTCCGGCTCCGGCTCCGGCGCTGAGCTGGTGGGGGCCCGGGCCGTCTGGGCGGCGGTG
>JASHUI010000750.1:0-3888 GCA_030040095.1 Streptosporangiaceae bacterium
CCGCGGCGGCCGTGATCCCCCGGGCGGGCGCGGGCAGCAGCCGCCGCCCGGTCTCGCCGGCCGGGGCATGCGCGGTCATGGTGCGGCTCCGGCGCAGATCGCGCCGGCCAGCGCGATCTGCGCGTGCCTGAGGTCATCGGGCTCGGTGGGCACGTCGAGGATCAGGACCTCCAGGCCCAGGTCGGCGTAGCGCCGCAGCATGTCCGCCACCTGCTCGTAGCTGCCGACCAGGTACGGGCAGAAGGTCTTGTAGACCTTGAACGGGTGCAGCCAGTAGACCCCGGCCGGCCCGGTCGAGCCCAGCGCGTCGCGGGACAGCTCGATATGCCAGCGGGACTCGACCTGTTCGGCCGCGATCTGGTGCAGGCCCTCGCCGACCGGATCGTCGGGAAACCGGGCCCGGGCAACGTGCCATGCCTCGTCAGCGTCGGCCCGGGCGATAATGCCGAGCCGGATCCCGGCGCCGGCCAGCGGCGACCCCGATGGGTCGTAGGTGTGGATCTCCCGGGGATAACCGAGACGGACGATGCCGAGGGCGCGCTGCGCGGCCACGCTGGCCGAAGACGCGCCCGACATGAGCAGCCGCGGGGCCAGCGCGGGAGGCAGCGGCGGGATGATGGTCGCTCCGTTCAGGCCGTAGTGCCGCCCGACGTGCGTGACCGGGCGCTTCCCGGCCAGCAGCTTCCTGATGACCTTGGCGTACTCGACCAGGCGGTCGTAGCGCTCGTCGTGGTCCAGCACGCAGCCGATCTCCCGCAGGTGCCCGGCGAAACCGCCGGTCACCAGGTTCAGGTCCACCGGGCGGTCATGCAGGAAGCCGATCGTCGCGATCATTCGCGCCACGCTGTACGGATGCATGTACACCGGCTGCACCGCGACCAGCGGGACCACGCGCTCGGTGGCCTGGATCATCACCTGGGCGGTGGCCCACGGGTCGACCAGCGTGTTGTCGGTGTAGACGAGCAGGCCACGCCAGCCGGCATCCTCCGTCCACCGGGCCACGTCGACGATCCGGCGGCGGAAATCCGCGCCGCTGACCTGGTGCGACGACGGGCAGGTGGTGTAGATCGAGATCACGCCGGGCTCCTAGCGATCAGCAATTCGGCAATTCGGCAATTCAGCAACCCAGGGCCTGCCGCAGGCTGAGCGGCCGCAGGTCCTGCCACACCTCGCCGATCCAGCCCAGGCACTCCGCCCGGGTACCTCGCAAGCCCCCGGCCTGCCAGCCGGGCGGGATCTCCTGGTCCGCGAACCACACCGAGTACTGCCGCTCGGCGTTGCACACGACGACGAAGTCATCTTCAGGCATGGGAATCACTCCAGGTGGTCTGCGCAGGCGGAGGCGATCTGCGACTCGAGGATGGCGGCGAGCGTGCCGACGCGGTCGGCCTCGAGGAAGTCTGTCGGGCTGCCCGGCAGATCGTGCTGGTGGATGCGGCCGGTGAGGATCTCCGACCAGCCCATGTCCGCCGGATGCCGGTCCTGCGCCGAAAGCACGAACACGTGGGCGTCGCCGTCGAACTTGTCCAGGGTCCGCGCGGTGATCGCGCGCGCGTTCGCCTGGTACACGTTGAGCAGCAGCCGCGCGTCCGCGACGCTGCCCACGTCGTCGCGCCCTACTCCGCAGCTCTGGCCGCGCTGCAGGACGTACTCGATCTGCCGGTCGAGGTCGCCGAGCGCGGCCAGGGCTTCGCAGTCGAGGTCGAGTCCCCCGCCGAGCATGTGCGCCACCAGGGCGGTCGGGTCGGCGAGCAGGGCCCGGGGCGCCGGGTCGAACGGGTTGGCCACGATCAGGCCGAGGAAGGCCACGTCCTCGCCCTCGGCCCGCAGCCGCCTGGCCGCCTCGACGGCCAGGCTGGCCCCCATGCACCAGCCGGCCAGGTGGTAAGGGCCGGCGGGCTGGATCGCCCGGAGCTGGCCGAGGTAGCTGGTGACCAGGTCGGCGAGCGAATCCAGCGGCGGCTCGCCGGGCTCCATGCCGGCGGCGCGGACCGCGTAGACCGATACCTGGCCATCGAGCAGCCGGCTGAGCGGCTCGTACCCGAACACGTGGCCGCCGAGCGGATGGAACAGGAACAGCCGCGGCGACCCCTCCGCGTTGAGCGGCAGGACCAGCGGATGGTCGCTGCCGGCCCGGCCCTGGTCGATCAGCGCGGCCAGCCGCGCGATCGTGCTGGCCTGCAGCATCGAGGCGACCGGCAGGTTGAACCCCAGCTCGTCGCGCACCTTGAGGACCACCCGCAGGGCCCGCAGCGAATGCCCGCCCAGCTCGAAGAAGCTGGCGTGCGCCCCCACGCTGGCCAGGCCGAGCACGTCGCACCAGATCGCGGCCAGCGCGCGCTCGGTGTCGGTGCGCGGGCCGTCGGAGCTGCCGTCGGCCTGGGTCAGCGAGCTGGCCGCGTCCAGCCCGGGCAGCGCCTTCCGGTCCACCTTCCCGTTCGGCGTGGTCGGCAGACGATCCAGGAACACCCAGGCCTCGGGGATCATGTAGTGCGGCAGCGCCTGCGCGCACCAGTCGCGCAGGGCCGCGGCGTCGACGCCGTTGTCGTCGTCGGCGCCGTCGCCGGCCGCGACCACGTAGCCGGCCAGGACCCGCTCGCCGTCAGGTGCCGCAGGCGCGGCCGCCACCGCGACCGACACCCGCGGGCTGGCGTTGATGCGGGCCTCGATCTCCTCCAGCTCGATCCGGTACCCGCGCACCTTGACCTGCAGGTCGGCTCGCTCCAGGTACTCCAGGACGCCGTCGTGACCGGCGCGGACGATGTCGCCCGTGCGGTAGAGCCGGGCGCCGGGCCGCTCCTGGCCGGCGAACGGGTCGGGCACGAAGCGGTCGGCGGTCAGGTCGGCGCGGCCGTGGTAGGCCTGCGCGACGCCGGCGCCGCCGATGTAGAGCTCGCCGGGCACGCCGGGGAACACCGGCTGCATGTGCTGGTCGAGCACCCACAGCGTCGTGTTCGCCAGCGGGCGGCCGATCGGCACCACCGACCCGTCGCCGCTCACCCGGTGCACCGCCGACCACACCGTGGTCTCGGTTGGCCCGTACATGTTCCAGACCGGCACGCCGTCGGCGGCGAGCCGGGCGGCCAGATCACGCGACAGCGCCTCGCCGCCGCACAGCACGCCGGACATGCCGTACGGGCGGAAGCCCGCGTCGAGCAGCATGCGCCACATGGCCGGCGGCCCCTGCGCGAACAGGCCGGGCTCGGCCTCGATCAGCGAGCACAGCGCCGCCGGGTCGGCGACCTGCTCCCGGGCGGCGAGCAGCACCGTCCCGCCGGTGACCAGCGGCACGAACATCTCATTGACGTGGATGTCGAAGCTGATCGACGTGGTCGCCAGGTGCACGTCCCGCGCGCCGACGCCGAGCACCTCGATCAGCGAGTCGAGCAGGTTGGTGACCGCGCCGTGCGGGACCTGGACGCCCTTGGGCACGCCGGTCGACCCCGACGTGTAGATCGTGTAGGCGATGTCATCGCCGGTGACCGGCACCGGCTCGGCGCAGGTGGGGTGCGCGGCCGCGTCCTCGACCGGCAGGGCGGCCGGGCCGAGCTCCCCGGCCACCGCGGCGGCGTCCCGGTCGTACAGGAGGATCGCGGCGCCGCTGTGCCGGGCGATGAAACGCAGCCGGCCGGCCGGATAGCCCGGGTCGAGCGGCAGGTAGTTGGCGCCGAGCCGGAGAATCCCGAGCAGCGCGGGCAGCAGCAGCGCGCCGCGGCTCATGCACACGCCGACCGGGTCGCCGCGGCGGACCCCGGCGGCGCTCAGCCGCCCGGCGATCCGTCCCGCGGTCTCGAGCAGCTCGGCGTAGCGGAGATCGCGGTCGGCGGCCAGGACCGCGACGCATGCGGGATCGGCCGCCGCCTCGACGCGCTGGTACAGCCCGGCGGC
>JASHUI010000751.1:0-4792 GCA_030040095.1 Streptosporangiaceae bacterium
GGATTGCGCGAACGGGATCAGCTCCTGCTCGGGCGAGCGGGCCACCAGGCTGTAGCGGACCTGGTTGCTCAGCACCCGGCTGCCCAGCGCCGCCTCGGCGGCGCGCCAGCGATCCAGCGAGTAGTTGCTGACGCCGACCTCGCCGACCAGCCCGACCCGCTGCAGGGCGCGCATGCCGCGCATGATCATTCCGTCCCGGAACAGCGGGTTCGGCTGATGCACCTGGTACAGGTCGAGCCTGCCGACCCCGAGCCGGTTCGCGCTGGCCACGGCGCGCTGCTCGACCACCGGGGGGATGGGCAGGACCGGCAGCAGCTTCGTGGCCAGGAAGACCGACTCCCGGTTGGCGCCGAGAGCCTGACCGAGGATCCGTTCGCTGCGGCCGAAACCGTAGATCTCCGCCGTGTCGAACAGGGTGACGCCCAGCTCGAGCGCCCGCCGGACGATCGCGACGGCCTCCTGCGCGGCGTACTGCTCGCCGTAGCCCCAGTCACGGGACCCGAACTGCCAGGTACCCAAGCCGATCTTGGAAATCCTGGTCGCGGTGTGGTTGGCCAGATATCGCATGAGTCCAGTGTCCGCCTCGCCGGTCAGGAGGCCCAGTGACTCGTGTAAGGAGATCGGCGCCTGAGGTCGTCGCGCACATCGTGGCCGAGGTGCCTGGTCTCGCGCCGGTTCAGTGCCGCGCCGGCCAGGGCTCCGGTCAGCAGCGGCCCGAGCGAGATCGCGGTGCGCCCGGCCCGGGCCAGCAGCCTGCGCTGCAGTTGCCTGCGCAGCGGGGAGCCCGCCACCAGCACGATCCCGGCGGGCGCCAGCGCGACGCCGCGCCGGTGCGACCAAGCCGCGACGTAGGCGAGCATCCGGTCGGTGACCGAGCCCGGCGCCCGCATGCCGTAGACCTCGTGCAGCTCCGCCACCAGCTTGATCTCGATGCCGACCAGCGCCATGGTCTCGACCGCGATCTCGACCGGTGCGCTGGGCAGCGGCAGCACCATCGCGGCGCCGGAGGCCGCGCCGACCAGGCCCGCGGCCCGGGCCGCGCCCAGGATCAGCGCGTCGGCGAGCTCCTCGGGCCCGAGCCCGGGGAACTGGGCGCGCAGCCGCTGCTGGTCTCGCACCGGCAGCCGGGGGGCCATCGCGAGCACCTCGTTGGTCAGCCAGCGGGTGCCCGACCGTGCCCCGCGCCAGCCGGTCCGGCCGCTGCGCCCGGCGATCCGGGCGATCTGCGCGCCGATCCTCCGCCGGCGCGTCGGGCTCGGGGCCTCGCTCACCTCGCCGACCAGTTCGGCGACGTCCTCGGGCAGCTCCCGCGGAACCAGGTCCGCGCGCTGGTCGGGCCCGTGGCCGGTGTTGTCCATGCGCTATGGCTACCCCGGCCCGGCCGTCGTACGCGGCGCGAGAGCGGCGATCCGCGCTTCGATAGTCTGGCCAGACCCGGTGATGAACACCGGACGACCGGAGGGGGGCAAGCGCACGACATGTCCGGGGACGAGATGTACGACCCCGCGGGGCACGATGCGTCTGACACGCTCGACGGTGACCCCGGCTACGACCCGCTGGACCAGGGGATCGCGCCGCCGGACCGGTGGTCGGCGGGCGAGGGTTTCGGCACCACGGCGGAGGAGCAGCAGGAGGGCGAGTCGCTCGACCAGTTGCTCGCCGAGGAGGAGCCAGAACCCGATCCCTACGCGGATGAGGACGAGACCGCGCCGGCCGCGGGGCTGGATGACTCCGAGCCCGAGCCGCGCTCGGGCCGGCTGGTGGCCGACGACGAGGGGATTAGCCCGGACCAGGACGCCGACCTGGTCGCCCGCGACGTCGGGATCGACGCCGGTGCCGCGAGTGCGGAGGAGGCCGCCGTCCACGTGGAGGACGGCGACGAAGACCTCGAGCCGTAGACCCGCCGCGCTCCGCACCGCGTAGTGTCGTGGTATGGGCCGACTGCCGCTGTTTCCGCTGGGCACCGTGCTCTACCCGGGGCTGCTGCTGCCGCTGCACATCTTCGAGGACCGGTACCGGCAGCTGGTCCGCGACCTGACGGACGGCCCCGAGCCCCGGCGCTTCGGCGTGATCGCGATCCGCGAGGGCCGCGAGACCGGCGTGGACGGGGTGTCCGCCCTGTACGAGATCGGCTGCACGGCGATGCTGCGCCGGATTTCAGAACGCGATGACGGCCGCTTCGATCTGGTCACCATCGGCGCGGACCGGTTCCGGCTGACCACGCTCGACCGCTCACGCCCTTATCTCCAGGGCGAGGTGGACCTCCTCCCGGAGGACACCGGCGACGAGGCCGCCGCCGGGCTGGCGGTCCAGGCCGTCCAGCGCGCGTTCCGCGGATACGTCGACGCCCTGGCCGCCCGCAGGATGACGCAGGTCAGCATCCCGGACCTGCCCGACGAGCCCGTCGCGCTCTCCTACCTGGTGGCCGCGTCGGTCATCGCCGACCTCCCCGACCGCCAGAGGCTGCTGGCCGAGCCGGACGCGCTGAGCCGGCTGACCGCCGAGCGGGCCCTGCTGGCGAGGGAGACCGCGATGCTGCGGTCGCTGACCGCGACCCCGGCCCCCGAGCTGAGGTACACCCCGTACAGCCCGAACTAGCCGGCCCGCCCCCGCGCCCCTCGCCGGGTCAATCCCCCTCGAGAAGCGCCGTAGCGGTAGCCGCTCCGTGCCCGCGCGAGCTTGACGGGATGCGCCGGCAGTCCGCACTATGGCCGCGAGAGCCATGGCAGCACCGGAGATCGCGGACCTGAACCCCGACGAGCGCGACATCGTGTCGGTGGTGCGCGACTGGGTCGACGACAGCGTGCGCCCGGTCGCGCGAGAGCTCGAGCACGCCAACGCCTATCCGGGCGAGCTCATCGACGAGATGCGGCGGCTCGGCGTGTTCGGGCTGGCGGTTCCGCAGGAGTACGGCGGTTCCAGCGTGTCCACCGCGTGCTTCGCGCTGGTCACCGAGGAGCTGGCCCGGGGATGGATGAGCCTGGCCGGGGCCATGGGCGGGCACAGCGTGATCGCGCGCCTGATCACCCTGTTCGGCACGCAGGCGCAGAAGGACGGCTGGCTGCCGCGGATGGCCACCGGCGCGGCGCGCGCGGCGATGGCGCTGACCGAGCCCGCGGGCGGATCGGACCTGCAGGCCATCCGCACCAGGGCCACGGCCGACGGCTCGGGCTACCGGCTCGACGGCGTGAAGACCTGGATCACCAACGCGCGCACGGCCGACGTCGTGGCGGTGCTGTGCAAGACCGACCCCGAGGCCAGGCCGCGCAGCCGGGGGATCAGCATCCTGCTGGCCGAGAAGGGACCCGGCTTCACCGTCTCCCGGGATCTGCCCAAGCTGGGCTATAAGGGCCTGGAGAGCTGCGAGATCGTCTTCGACGGCTACGAGTGCCCGCGCGAGGCCCTGCTCGGAACCGAGGAGGGGCAGGGCTTCCGCCAGATGATGGGCGGGCTCGAGCTGGGCCGGATCAACGTCGCGGCCCGCGCCGTCGGCGTGGCCCGGGCGGCGCTCGAGGACTCGATGCGCTATGCCCAGCAGCGAGAGACGTTCGGGCAGCCGATCTGGCAGCACCAGGCGGTCGGCCACCGCCTCGCCGACATGGCCACGCGGGTCGACGCCGCGCGGCTGCTGACCCTGCGTGCCGCCGCCGCGCTCGACGCGGGACGGCGCAGCGACCTGGAGGCCGGGATGGCGAAGCTGTTCGCCTCGGAGGTGTGCCTGCAGGTGACCGCCGACGCGATCAAGGTGCACGGCGGCTACGGCTACTCCGCGGATTTCGACATCGAGCGCTACTACCGCGACGCCCCGCTGATGGTCGTCGGCGAGGGCACCAACGACATTCAGCGCAACGTGATCATCCGCCAGCTCGTCGACCGCTACCGCGACCTGGCCTAGTCTGCCGCCAAAGACCCGATCGCCGCGACCGCGCTCTCCAGCGCGGAGAGATGCTCGTCGACGCTGCGCAGGCCCGCGCCCATGGTGTTCACCGACAGGTGGCTGGCCCCCGCGGCGCGCCACCTCGCGCCGGACTCGGCCAGCGCCTCCGGATCGCCCCGCCAGGCGACCCGGCCCTCCATGCCGACGGCCGCCGGATCCCGGCCCGCCTCCCGGGCCGCCTGCTCGACCGTGTCGCGCGCCCGGTCGAGTTCCGGGCCCGGCTGGAACTGCGGGAACCAGCCATCGCCCAGCCGCCCGGCCCGCCGGTAGGCCCGCTCCGACTGAGCCCCGAACCACACCGGGATCGGCCGCTGCACCGGCAGCGGCGCCAGGCCCGCGCCGGTCACCCGGTCGAAGCGGCCGCGAAAGGTCACCGACGGCTCGGTCCACAGCCGCCGCAGCAGCTCCACCTGCTCCTCGACCCGCCGGCCGCGAGTGGAGAAGTCCTGGCCCAGCGCCTCGTACTCGACCGCGTTCCAGCCGAGCCCGATGCCCAGCCGGAACCGGCCGTTGCTCAGCAGGTCCACCTCAGCGGCCTGCTTGGCCACCAGCGCGGTCTGCCGCTGCGGCAGGATGATGATCCCGGTGACCAGCTCCAGCGAGGTCACCGCGGCTGCATAGCCGAACAGCACGAACGGCTCGTGGAACGTGGTGGTCACGTCGTAGGGCCCCGACCAGCCTCGGTACACGGCCGGGTCCGCGCCGACGACGTGGTCGTAGGCCAGCACGTGCCGGTACCCCAGCTCCTCGACCCGCTGGACGTAGGCGCGCACCGCCCCCACGTCGCCGCCGAGCTCGGTCTGCGGGAACACCACGCCGATGCGCATCCTGCCTCCTGTTCGACGACGACCACGC
>JASHUI010000752.1:0-4806 GCA_030040095.1 Streptosporangiaceae bacterium
CGCCGCTCGGCCGGGAACAGGGCCAGCACCTGTTCCAGGGTGGTCGCGCCGCTGCGGACCAGCGCCGCGGTCCCGGCCTCGGCCAGCATGTGCGCGGCGTAGTCCCAGTCCCCGGCCTGCGCCGCGGTGCGGAGCGCGTCGATGGCCTGGTCGTGCGCGGCGTGCCAGCGGGCCGCCCGGCGCAGCAGGATCGGCACCTCGTGCGGGATCTCCCGGTTGCGCTCCGCGGCCAGCACGTCGCTCAGCAGCGGGTGGTAGCGGTAGGCGGCGTGGCCGTCGCCGAGCGCCTCGACGAAGCTGTTCTCCCGGCTGAGCCGCTCCAGCGTGCGGGCGCCGCCCGGCTCACCGGTCAGCGCGTCGGCCAGGTCCCCGGACATCCGCTCGGTGACGCTGGTCCGCAGCATGAACAGCCTGGTCTCCGGCGACTGCCGGCCCAGCACCTCGTCCCACAGGTAGTCGGTGACCAGGGGCTCGTCCCCGGCGATCCCGGTGATCCGGCCGGTGCCCGGCGCCTGGCCGTCGACGCTCATCGCGGCCAGCCGCAGCCCGGCCATCCAGCCCTCGGTGCGCCGGAGCAGCTCGTCCCGGTCCTCGGCGCCGATGTCGAGGCCGAGCATCGCGAAGTAGGCATCGGCCTCCTCCGCCGTGCAGGCGAGGTCGGACGTGCTCACGTCGGCCAGGTCGCCGGAGACGCGGAGCCTGGCCAGGGCCAGCCGGGGCGGGCAGCGGCCGCTCAGGATCAGCCTCAGCTCGGGCGGTACATGCCGCAGCAGCAGGTCCAGGCCGGCCAGCACGGGGCCGTCGGCCAGCTCGTGCACGTCGTCGAGCACCAGGGTGAGCGGCTCGGTCAGCAGCTGGGCCGCCTCGACCACGCGCAGCGGGAATCCTTCGGGCGGCACGTCCTGCAGGGCCCGGGCGAAGTCGGCCGGAGCGGCCCTGGCGCGGGTCAGCGCGGCCCGGACGTAGGTCCAGAACCGGGCCGGGTCCCTGTCGGCCTCGTCCAGCGTGAGCCACGCCACGCGGCGCGCGGCGGGGCTGGCCGTGGCCCACGATGCGCAGGCGACCGTCTTGCCCGCGCCCGCGGGGCCCGACACCACCGTCACCCGGTGGGCCGCCGCCTGCTCGAGCAGGTCGATCAGGCGGCCGCGGCGCAGCACCGGCACTCCCGGCTGCGGTATCCGCAGCTTGTCGCCGAGAAGCTCCGGCCCGTCACCGGCCGCCGGCCGGACCCGGCGCACGGCTGCGGGCCCGCTGGTCGTGCTCGACATGCCCCCCCCGTCGGGCACACTGCAGGAAAGAGCAGAAGGCCGGCCAACTCAGCCTGCAGCATGAATACGCGGCTCGCGACCCTCCGACCTGCGTACCCATCGCACGGCCCGGCCAACCCCGCGCGGGCCGGCCAGCCCGGATCGCCTCACCCACTCGGGGTGATACGGCCCCTTTCCGGGCCGGCCGCAGCCAGGTCCCCGCGGGACAACGCGGTTCGGAGCGGCGCCATGAGCGCCTTTCGTAACGCTCAGTTACGAAAGGCCGGCGGGCAGAACATGATCACCCGATCCGGATGATGCTCCGCGCCGTCCGCCGTCCGTAGCGTCGCGTGGGTACGGCACCGGGCCGAGCCGCGAGCTGTCGCGGCCGGTGAGAGGAGGGGCTGCTTCATGAGCGATGCACGGGAGCGACCGGCCGGTACGCCCGAAGGCGCCGGGAAGACCCCCACGACCGCGACGTCCGGCACCGAGACGACCGGCCCGCAGCGCGGCGAGCAGCGCACCAGATACCAGGAGGATTACCCGGAGGCCGGCTATGAGCGGCACGAGGGCGGAATGGCGGCCTCGTTCGGCGGGGCGGCGCTGGCGGCGATCCTGATGATATTCACCGGGCTCGTCGGGTTCTTCCAGGGGATCGTAGGGATCATCCACGGAGCCTTCTACACGGCAAGCCCGAACTACGTCTTCTCCGTGGGCCCCTGGGGCCGGGGGCTTACCGAGCTGATCCTGGGTGCGGTGATCTTCGCCGCCGGGGTGTGCCTGCTCCTCGGCATGATGTGGGCCAGGGTGGTGGGCATCGTGCTCGCCGTGCTCTACGGCATCGCCAGCTTCATGTTCCTGCCGTGGTACCCGATCTGGTCGTTCATCCTGATCGCGCTGAACGTCTTCATCATCTGGGCGCTGGCGACCATGGGCAGGCACCGACTCGCCTGAGCTCGCCCGCGATTAGCCGCTCGCCGCGTCGAGGGCGAGGGCGGTCTGAGCCAGCGCGACGTGGCTGGCGGTCAGCGGGTAGTTACCGGCCAGCCGCTGGCGCAGCGGATCGTACTCTTCCGACAGCAGGCCCACGTCGTTGCGCAGCTCGAGCAGCCGGCTGAACACCTGGCGGGCGTCGTCACCGCGACCCATCGCGGCCGCGCACTGGGCCAGCCAGAACGTGGCCGGCAGGTGGCCGCCGTCGCCCGGCGGCAGCCCGTCCACGCTGTCGGCCGGGTCCTCCTCGCAGCGCAGCAGCACCCCGGCGCGGTCCAGCTTCTTGGCGATGACCGACGCCGTGTTCCGCAGCCGCTCGTCGCCGGGCGGCAGGAAGCCGAGCAGGGCCAGCCGCAGCAGGCTGGCGTCGGTCGCGGCTCCCTCATAGGCCTGGACAAAGGCCGCGGCGCCGGTGTCGTAGCCGCGGTCGAGGACGTCGGCCTTGACCTCGGCGCGCAGGCTGCGCCACCGGTCGGCGGGTCCCGGGTCGCCGAACCGCTCGATCATTTTCACCGCCGCGTCCGCCGCCGCCCAGACCATGGCCTTGGAGTGCACGAACTGCCGCGCCGGGCCGCGGACCTCCCAGATCCCGGCGTCTGGCTCTCGCCAGCGTGATTCGAGGTAGCTCAGCACCTCGCCGGTGTCCCAGGGCTCGTGGGAGCCGTTCAGCCCGGCCATCCGGACCGCCAGCCCGGCGGTGAGGACGTCGCCGAACGCGTCCAGCGGCGCGGCGCCGGCCGAGGCGTTGCCGATCCGGACCGGCTGCGCCCCCTCGTAGCCGGGCAGCCAGTCGAGCTCGATCTCGAGCAGCCGCCGCTCCCCGGCCACCCCGTACAGATCCTGGACCTGCGACGGCGGCCCGGCCACCGCGTCGCCGATCCAGTCGAGCAGGCCGATGGCCTCGCCGAGCGCTCCGGTGCGCAGCAGGACCCGGATCGCGGCCCCGGCGTCCCGCAGCCAGCAATAGCGGTAATCCCAGTTCCTCGAGCCCGACGCCTGCTGCGGCAGCGAGGTGGTCGGCGCCGCGACCACCCCCCCGGTCGGCGCGTAGGTGAGCGCCTTGACCGTGATCAGCGAGCGGATCACGGCCTCGCGCCACTCCCCTTCGTAGGTCAGCCCCGCGACCCAGCCCCGCCACCACCGCTCGGCCTGCTCGATCAGCGCCGGGACCAGCGGAGGACGCGGAGGATCCTCCCGGGAGGAGCGTCCCACCAGGGCGAAGGGCACCCGGTCGCCCGCGCCGACCGTGAGCTCGGCGGTCGCGATCCCGCGCGCCCGGCGCACGTGCGCCGGGCCGAACAGCCACAGGGCCTGGGAACCCGCCACGATGCGGTGCGCCCCGGCCCGCCGCTGGATCCTGGGCTCGGCCGACCCGTACTCGAACGCGGCGCCGAGCGTCATCCTGAGGTCCACGCTGCCGCTGATCCCCTCGACCATCCGGACCAGCACCGGGTCCCGGTCCCGTGGCGGCATGCAGTCGATCAGCCGGGCGGATCCAGAGGCCGTGGCGAACTCGGTCTCGAGGATCAGCGTGTCGGGCCGGTAACGGCGCTGCACCCGGCTGCTCCCGTCGGCGGGAGCGATCCTCCAGTGCCCGTGCCGGTCCTCGCCCAGCAGGGCCGCGAAACAGGCCGCGGAGTCGAACCGGGGCAGGCACAGCCAGTCAATCGATCCGTCCCTGCCGACCAGTGCTGCAGTGTGCAGATCGCCGATCAGCGCGTAGTCCTCGATCGGTAGCGACATCGGCAAGCCCTCCGCTGGCAGCGGCAGGCCTCGCGCTCCCGGAGCGCCCGCCCGGTCAGGCCGCTTCTGCTGCCATCGCGGCAGTCTGCTGCGGCGGGCGGCCGGTGTCGTCATCCCTGGCAGGTGACGCTGCCGCCGTACAGCTCCCGGTACCGGCCTCCGGCCCGCAGCAGCTCCCGGTGCGTGCCCCGCTCCGCGACCCGGCCCTGGTCAAGGACGACGATCTCATCGACCTGGTCCAGCCCGCAAAGCTCATGGGTGATCAGCAGCACGGCCCGGCCCGTCGTGGCCGCCAGCAGGTCGCGCGTCAGCGCGCAGGCCGTCTCGGGGTCGAGGTGGGCCGTCGGCTCGTCGAGTATCAGCAGGTCCGGGTCGGCCAGCAGGGCCCGGGCCAGGGCCAGCCGCTGCCGCTCGCCGCCGGACATGGCGGCGCCCCTGACGCCGACCCGGGTGTCCCAGCCCGCCGGCAGTGACCGGATCCAGGTCAGCAGCCCCGCCCGTGCGGCGGCGGCGGCCAGCTCGTCGTCGCCGGCGCCGGGCCCGGCCAGCCGCAGGTTGTCCCGGATGCTGGCGTCAAAGATGTGCGGATCCTGCGGGCACCCGCCGATGACCGTGCGCACCTGGTCGGGCGCGTATCCGGCCAGGTCGTGGCCGGATACGTCGTCGGCGGCGCCCAGGATCACGGTGCCGCCAGCCGGATCGCAGAACCGCAGCAGCACGGCGGCCACGGTGGACTTGCCCGCGCCGTTCGGCCCGACCAGCGCCACCCGCCGCCCGGGACGCAGGTCGAGGTCGAGCCCGTCCAGGGCCAGCGGCTCGTCGG
>JASHUI010000753.1:0-3346 GCA_030040095.1 Streptosporangiaceae bacterium
GCCGAGGGGGTGGGCGTGATCCGCGAGGCCGCCAAGGAGGCGGGCCGCGACCCGGACGCGATGCGGATCATCTGCCGCGGGGTGGTGCGGGCCGGGGCCGAGGTCCCGGCGCCCGGGGGAGGCCGGCTGCTGCTGTCCGGCAGCCATGACCAGATCCGGGCGGACACCCGCTGGCTGGAAGGGCAGGGCGTGACCGAGATCTTCTACGACCTGAACTGGGATCCGCTGGTGGGCTCGCCCGACGCCGACCCGGCGTCGGCCGCCGCCCGCGCGGCCGGGCTGCTGGTCGCGCTGGCCCCCGGAGGCTGACATGGAGCGGCTGCGGATCGGAACACTGAGCACCGCGCGGATTACGGCACCCGCGCTGGTCGCTGCGGCCCGGCAGGTGCCCGAGGCGGCCGTGACCGCGGTGGCGTCCCGGGACCGCTCCCGGGCCGAGGCGTTCGCGGCGGAGCACGACATCCCCGTGGTGCACGACTCCTACGAGGCGCTGATCGCGGACCCCGACATCGACGCGATCTATAACCCGCTGCCGAACTCGCTGCACGCGCCGTGGACGCTGCGGGCGATCGCCGCGGGAAAGCACGTGCTGTGCGAGAAGCCGTTCACCTCCCGCGCCAGCCAGGCCGTCGAGGTGGCCGCCGCGGCCGAGCGGTCCGGCCTGGTGGTCATGGAGGCCATGCACTACCGCTACCACCGGCTGGCCCAGATCATGCTGGAGCAGCTGGCGCTGATCTCGGGACCGGAGGCGGATCGGGAGAACTCGGTCAAGCACATCCACTGCGTGGTCTCGTTCCCGCTGGACCTGGTGGACGACATCCGCTACGACTACGAGCTGGCCGGCGGGGCCACGATGGACGCCGGATGCTACGCGATCGACTGCATCCGGCTGCTCGGCCCCGGCGAGCCCGAGGTGGTGGCGGCGCTGGCCACCGAGCAGAACCCCGATGTGGACCGGGCCATGACCGCGCTCCTGCGCTTCCCGGGGGGCGCGACCGCCTGGCTCGATGCCGCGCTCACCCAGGGCGGCAAGCTCCGCGCGGATGTGCACGTGGTCGGCGCGCAGGGCCAGATGCGGGTGCAGAACTTCGTGCACCCGCACGTCTGGTACCGGGTGACGACCCGGACTCCCAAGCTGACCGAGACGATCAGCTCGCCGCCCGGGGAGTCCTCCGATACCACCTACGCTGGCCAGCTCCGGGCGTTCGCGGGCGCGGTGCTGCGCGGCGACCGGTTCCCGACCACGCCGGAGCACGCGATCGGGACCATGGAGCTGATCGACGGCATCTACCGCGCGGCCGACCTCCCGCTGCGGCCCTGAGGGTCAGCGGACGTCGCGCGGCCGGAACTGGACGCTGATCCTCGGGCCCGCGGCCCGGGCCGTCTTGGGTACGGCGTGCTCCCAGGTGCGCTGGCAGCTTCCGCCCATCACGAACAGGTCGCCGTGGCCGAGGTCGTGCCGGAGCGCCGGGCCGCCGCCGCGCGGGCGCAGCAGCAGCGACCGGGGCGCGCCCAGCGAGACGATCGCGACCACGGTGTCCTGGGTGCTGCCGCGCCCGATGGTGTCGCCGTGCCAGGCCACGCTGTCCCGGCCGTCCCGGTACAGGCACAGCCCGGCCGTGACCAGCCGCTCGCCGAGCTCGGCGGCGTAGTGCTCGTCCAGCGCCCGCCTGGCCTCGTCGAGCATCGGGTCGGGCAGCGGCTCCCCCTCGCCGTAGAAGCACAGCAGCCGCGGTACGTCCACCACCCGCTCGTACATGTGACGCCGCTCCTCACGCCAGGGCACGGTCTCGGCCAGCCGTTCGAACAGCGCGTCCGCGCCGCCGATCCAGCCGGGCCGGACGTCGATCCACGCCCCGCGCTCCAGTTCCATCCGGCGCACCGACTCCCCCAGCGCCCCGGGGCCCGCCTCGCCGACCAGGTCCAGCAGCGAACCCTGGAATGCATGCGTCATGCAGCCCAGTCTATCCGGGCATCAAAAAACTATTCGATTCCCGGCCCGGGACTGCTCGCCGGCGCAGCCTGCCCTGTTCGGGCCCGCAACCCGGCCGGCGCGTACTCGACCGTGACCGGGAGATGGTCGGAGGCCCGGCGGGTCAGCCCGGTGTCCTCCACGTGGTGGCGACGCAGGGCCGCGAGCGCCGGCCGTGTCACCCGGACGCCGTCGATGCGCAGCCGCGGCCGGCCCTCGGCGCGCGGATCGCCCGGGTCGTGGCCGAAGGTCGGCTGCCATGGGGCGCCCAGGGCGGCCGCGGCGTCGTGCAGCCCGCCAGCCCACAGCACCTCGCCAGGCCGAAGGTCGGCCCGGTGCCGCCGCCATCCCCGCTCGTCGTAGTCCCATTCGCAGTGAAAGATCATGCTGTCGGTCCACTCCGCCGCCGCGCAGGGGTCGGCGGGCTCGTAGAGCACCCAGTCCCCGGTGCCCTCGTCGAGCACCCGGTCGGCGCACGCGGTGTTCCAGTCCGCGCCCACGAGAGTCGGCGGGCCGCCCGGCGGGCGGGTGAGCAGCGCCACCAGCACCTCGTTCTGGTCGGCCCGCATGCCGCGGCCGAACGGGGTCGCATGATGTGCCGCGTGCCGCACGGTGACGCCGCCGACATCCAGGTCCACGCAGGCCAGCGAGTGCCAGAAGTAGCCGGGCCCGTGGCAGCGCAGCGACCCCGGCACCGGCGCCACGCCGTCGCGCCACATCAGCCCGCAGTGAAAGCCGTGCGCGCCCATGGCCAGGGCCGGCCGGTCCTGGCCGCCGTCCTCGGGCACCGCGCAGCACAGGCCGACGTCACCGGCCAACTGGCGCAGCCGGGCCTGCGCGGTCGGCTCGTCCGGCGCGCGGATCTCCTGCACGGCCAGCACGTCGGTGTCGAGCGCCCGGATGGACTCCGTCACCAGCCGGTAGTGCTCGCGCCCGGCGGCCGAGTCGTCCTGGAACAGGTTCAGCACGTTGTAGGTGGTGAACAACACGGACTCCGGGGACGTCCGCCGCACGCCCACGACTGCTCCTTCGCTGAGCGGCCAGGCTGAGCGGCCCGTGTGCTCAGCTGGCCCGCTCAGCTGCTTCGCCGGCCGGGCAGGCCGACGCCCTGCGCGTGCGCGATGGCCGCGGCCTCGGTCCGGCTGGCCGCCCCCAGCTTGGCCAGGATGTTGGACACGTGCACGCTGGCGGTCCTGGGCGAGATGAACAGCTCGCCGGCGATCTCGCGGTTGCCGCGCCCGGCCGCCACCAGGCGCAGCACCTCCTGCTCGCGAGCGGTCAGCCCGAAGGGCATGTCGGGCTGACCGCTCACGGGATCGGCCAGCTGGACTCGCGCCCGCCGCGCCAGCTGGCCGATCTGCTGCCGCAGCGGCC
>JASHUI010000754.1:0-5333 GCA_030040095.1 Streptosporangiaceae bacterium
GGGACCAGGCGGCCGCGATCCGTTTGTGGCCGCGCCACCACCCGCCCTCGGCGTCCCTGAACACCTAGGACAAAGATGAAGCATTCCTTGTTGCTGCGGCATAACTGGTCGCATCTGCACTGGTGCGTTCGATATGGAACATGGCGCCATTCGGCGTACCGTCATTAACTGCGCATGCAGGACGTAGGTGCCCAAGGGGAGGCCAGGCGGGCGTGATCTACAGGCTGCTGGGCGAGCTGGAGATTGGCCAGGACGGGCAGCTTCTGCGGCTGCCCGGGGGTACGTCACTCATCCTGATCGCGGCGTTGCTGGTCGGCGTGAACCGGCGGATGTCCAAGACCGACCTCATCCGCGCGATGTGGGGCGGCGACGATATGGCCGAGGCGCAGCTGCACAAGCGGGTCATGGAGGTACGGGACCTGCTGGCCCAGATTGGCCGGCGCGACGACCTGCGTACTCATCACGGGTTCGGCTATGAGATGCGCGCTGCCGAGGATGAGATCGACACGCTGCAGTTCCAGCGGCTGGTGCGTGACGCGCATGAGGCCGAAGTCAGCACCCGCACAGCGGACGAGATCACATTTCTGAGGAGGGCGCTGGCGCTGTGGCGCGGTGCGCATCCGCTGTCCAATGTTCCCACCGACGCGTTTCATCAAGAGCTGGCAAGACTGGAGCAACGGCGCAGGCGAGCCGCGGCCCGGCTGTTCGAGCTGGAGCAGGCCCGCGGCAATCACGAGCTCATCGTGGACGACCTGATCCAGGTCGCCGGCCTTTACCCCGCGGACCAGCGATTGTGCGAGCTGCTCATGATCGCGCAGTACCGGTCCGGGCGGCCAGGGGACGTGGCCCGGGCTTACGAGCAGCACACGGCGTGGCTCGATGCGGAGACGAACGGTGCGCCCGACTCGCTGCTGCGAACCTTCCACTTCGCGGTCGCCCGCGGGGACGAAGAGGCAGCAAGCCAGGCGGAAGCGGCCATCATCCGGCGCCGGAGCGCCCCAGTGGTCGCGGTCGCGTCGGTTCCCCGCCAGCTGCCCCGCGCACCGGAGCTGATCGGCCGCGTCGGCCTGATCACGGAGGTGGTCAGGCTGCTGAGTTCCGGGACACGCGGATTGCCTGTCGTCGTCATCTCAGGGGCCGGCGGCATCGGCAAGACCGGCCTCGCGCTGCGCGCGGCGCACGACTCCGCCCACCTGTACCCGGATGGCCAGCTGTATGCCGAGCTGCGGGGCACCGATGGGCCCGCGGCCGATACGGCCGAGGTGCTGGCACAGTTCCTGCGTGCGCTCGGAGTGACACGGATACCCGACTCGAGGGCCGAGCGAGTCGCTACCTACCGCACTCTGCTGGCCAGCCGGCGAGTGATCGTCGTGCTGGACGATGCGGCGACCGCGGCTCAGGTGGCGGATCTCGTGCCCGGCAGCGCAGGCTGCTCGGTCCTGGTGACCGCTCGGGAGCGGCTGCCCGACCTCGCCGACGCCCATCACGTGGCGCCGCTCGAACCGCTGCGTCCCGAGGATGCCGCCGAGCTTTTTCTGAACGTAGTGAGCAGCGCTGGCGTCAGCCTCCCGAGCCTGGACCACGTCGACGAGGTAGTGGCGCTGTGCGGCGGTCTGCCTCTGGCGCTTCGTATCGCAGGGGCGTTGTGCGTGCATGATCACCCGCGACCGGTGGCGGCGCTGGCCCGGCGGCTGGCCCGTCAAGGGCCGGAGGGCTTCGCCTACGGCCAGCTCAGCGTCGCCCGCACCATCGGCACCAGCTTCGAGCGTCTGGACGCCGCCGCGCGCGATCTGTTTCTAGGGCTGGGTCTGCTGCCCCTGGGCGGATTCGGCCCATGGACGGCCGCGGCCTTGCTCGACGGTACTGGCGCGGATCCCGAGGCAGCCTTGTCGCAGCTCGCCGCCCGCTTCATGATCACATCGTCGGAATCGCGGATGAGGTACGTGTTTCACGACCTGACCCGGGCGTACGCCCGCCGCCGGGCCGAAGCTGAACATCCCGGCGCGGTCCGCACCGTTCCAGAGCGCGTCTACCGGGCTCTGCTCACGCTCACGCGGCGCGCGCACGCGCATCTCTACGGTGCCGAGTTCGACGTTGTGCATAGCGGGCTGCCGGACTGGGATGGCCCGGTGGAGGTGCTTGCCGAAGTGGACGCCGACCCGCTGGGGTGGTTCGAAAGCGAACGCGAGAACATCCGGGCAGCCGTCGAGCACAGCGCCGACCTTGGCTTAGCCGAGATCAGCTGGGATCTGGCCGTGTCCGCCCACGAGTTCTACACGATCCGCGGCTATCACGACGACTGGCAGTCGACGCACTCGGCCGCGTTGCGGGCGTGCCGCGCCGCTAGTGACCGGCTCGGCGAGGCGATGGTCCTGACCTGCCGCAACCAGTCGGCTTTGGTAGCCAGCCAGCATGTGGACGAGGCGACCAGCCTGGCCGAGATGGAGCTGGCCGTGCACCTGCTGGCCGACAGTGGTGAGGGGCAAACATACCCGCACGCGCGAGCTGTCGCGCTGCGCACCCTCGCGAATGCCTTGCGCCGACGCGGTTTCTTGCACCGTCCGCTGGAGCTGTTCGGTGCGGTGCTGGCAGACTTCGCCGCCAGCGGAGACAGGGCGGGTTGGTGGCTGGCTAAGCGCTTCATCGGCCAGACGTATCTGGATCTCGGTCGGCCCAGCGACGCTCGCCAGGCGCTCACCGAGGCGGAGGCGGCGGCCAGCGAGGCGGGCTGGACCCGGCTGCTGGCGCAGACCCGCTACTGGCTGGGACAGGCGTGCCTAGCCGAACCAGCCGACCTGGACGCCGCGCAGGTCGCCTTCGACGCCGTCTACGACATCTTCGGCGATGACGACGGCCTCGGTCGCGCCTACGCACTACATGGGCTGGCAGACGTGGCGCGCCGCCGGAATGCCCTGGAGGTGGCCGAGAAGCGCCTCCTCGTGGCGGCTGCGATCGCCCGCGACAGCGCGGACCCTTCCCTGGAAGGCCGTGTGCTGCTGTCTCTGGCGGACCTGCGTGCCGACCAGAAAGACCGTGACGGGCAGGTCGATGCGCTGAGGCAGGCGACGAACGTATTCGCCCAGGGCGGCTCGGCCTACCTAGAGATCAGGGCACTGGCCAGGCTCGCTCAGGCTCTGGCGGCACAAGGACAGGGCAAGGCAGCCGACGCGGCCTGGAAGCGTGTGACAAGCCTGGAAGCCGTCCTTCCCGAGGAAGACCGCCTGCACCGCTGACCGAGGCCTAGTTCCCGTCCGGATCACCGCGCAGCAGCGGCGGGCTGAGCAGGCGGGCCGGCCCTGGCCGGTACAGCGCCGCCGGCCGACCCGTCGCGGGCGCCCGCTTGTCCCCGGTGGCGACCACGAAACCATCGGTGTTCGCGACCTTTCGGCTGAAGTTCCGCGGATCCAGCGGCACGCCCCAGACGACCTCGTACACACGGCGCAGGTCTCTGATGGTGAATTTCTCGTCGCAGAACGCCGTGGCGATCGTGGTGAGTTCCAGCTTGGAACGAGCGTTCTCCACGGCGTCGCCGAGGATCTGATCGTGGTCGAACGCTAGGGTGCCGAGCACCGCGTCAACCGGCATCCAGCGAGCGCCGACGGCATCCGACCCGGCGGCCGGGACGGGCAGGTCCGGCGCGATCGCCAGGTACGCGACCGTAACCACCCGGCCGCGCGGATCGCGATCCGGCTGCCCGTAGGCGCCGAGCTGCTCCAGGTGCAGGCTCTCGCCGTCCAGGCCGGTCTCCTCGGCCAGCTCCCGGACGGCTGCGGCGCGCAGGTCCTCGTCGGCCCGCAGGAAACCGCCGGGCAAGGCAAGCTGCCCTCGGAACGGGGCGTTGCCTCGGTCGATCACCAGCACGTTCAGCTCGTTCTGGCGAACCGTGAGAATGGCCAGGTCAACGGTGAGATACAGCATCAGCCGCGTCCGGTCGATCATGTAGCCACCCTATCTTAATGTCCACTTGACATAAAGGCCTGAAGTTAGTTAATGTCTAACTGACGCTAAGTCTCCGCTCTGGACCACAGCGCGAAGAGCGGAAACAGCGTCACCGGCAGTCGGCCAGACGGCCCGGCGATCCGGTAGCTCGAAGCGCGCGTCATGCGTCCCGCGTGGGGGTCGGCCAGCCCCCTTTCCCGCCGCACGGCCGGCGGCGGGCAGCGCGGTGCGGCGGACTGCCCCGTTCATGCTCTGCAGCCGTCCCCGGACCTGCAGCAGCGATCCCTGAAAGGTCAAAGTCATGCGTGCAATTCGGCGCCTCTTCGTGGTGCCTCTCATCCTGGCGGCCGCCGCCATCGTGGCCGGTCCCGCCCATCTCGACACCGCAGCCGCGCACCACATCCAGGTGCTCGCAGACCCGCCGATATGCCCGGCGGGCTCCAACTGGGACAACATCACCCAGACCTGTGACTAGCGACCGGTAGAAGCGCGGTAGATCGTCGCAGTTGGCTGGAACCCAGACAGATCTGAACCAACAGCCTGGTCACACGACCACCGCTGCGACGGGGGCACCGGCGGACCCGCTAGGGTCCGCCGGTTCCGGTTGTCATAAAGAACCCTTCATGGCGGCCCTCTGGCCGGTCATCGGACCACCCGGCCGCGCGGCGTGCTCTGGTCAGCCTGACGAGCTAGTCGTCCAGTACCTCCGACACGGGGCGCCGCGGGGTCGGCAACACCGGCAGGCCGTAGCCCAGGCGCAGGATCATCTGCGGCTCCTCGTGCCCGGACCGCGGGTCTCGCACCAGCCATGCGTCGCACGTCTCGAGCGGCTGGGTCAGCGGGCTGCAGGCGATCCCGCGGGCGGCGGCGGTCAGCAGCACCCGCTGCAGTGCCTGGCCGGCCAGCAGCCAGTGCGCCCTCCCGCCGAATCGAGTGGCTAGGACAGCGAGCTGCGGGTTCTCCTCGAACCGGGCGTAACCGGCCGGCCTGAGACGGTCCGGGGTGAACTCCCTGACCGGCAGATGGGGGCTGAGTGCCCGCGGCCCGAGCGAGCTGTCGGGTATGCCGTCGCGGTCGCGGAAACCGCCCGCCCACCGGGCCAGTTCGGCTCGGTAGGCGGGATCGCTCAGCCTGTCCAGCTCGGCGCCCCGGATCAGGTACAGCACGCGAGCGGACTCGTCCTGGTCGAGGATGTGCAGGATGCCGCCCTCCACCCGGGCGGCATCGGCGAGCTCGCCCAGGACGGCCGACGGGACGCGGCGCTCGCTGAACGGGCCCCGGTTGGTACGTCTCTGGGTTATCGCCGCGTATAGCTCGCGCTCGCCCGGCCCGGCCCGATGCGGTCCGGCCAGCCGGACCGTCGCCAGCAGCAGCGGCTGCTCCGGGCGGGGGCG
>JASHUI010000755.1:0-3221 GCA_030040095.1 Streptosporangiaceae bacterium
CGATCCAGAACGCCTTGGACTGCTGGGAGCCGCGGCTGCGCCGCGGCTCCTCGGTGCGGGCCTGGGCGGGCCTGGTCGGCGGTGACTGGGGCGGGGCGATGCTCATGTTCAGATCCCGTTGCTGACGACGAGCCAGGCCTGCTGCCAGAGCGCGTCGGCGTCCACGGGCAGCTGCAGCTCGGCCACGCCGCGGCGGAAGTAGGACGGAAGGACGGCGGTGGACATCAGGCTCGGCGGCAGGATTTGCTCCTTGACCAGGAGCTGCGGGGTGATCGCGTTCAGCGGCTGCATGTAGCCGTTGTAGCTGATGTTCTCCAGCGCGTTGTTCAGGTCCATGAAGTAGTTGAGGAACAGGTGGGCCAGCACCGGGTTGGACGCCGAGCGGAGGATGGTCAGCGTGTCGTTCGCCACCGGGCCCTTGCCGTCGGCCGGGAACCAGTACCCGACGACGTCGACCGGGGTCCCCTTCGGCATGTAGGCCGCGGCCGCGGCCATGTCCCCGGACCAGGCGTGGTGGATCCAGATCTGGCCGCTCGGGATCTCGGTGTAGTCGTTGTTGTCGATGTGCACGTTGACCAGGCTGGACAGGTCCTGCAGCGACTGCCGGGAGAGCGAGATCTGGCGGTAGTCGGTGGTGTTGAGGTCGAAGATCCCGTTCTTCATCAGGCCGAGGCTGATCCCCTCCCGGTAGTCGTCGAGGATCGCCACCTTCCCCTTGTACTTCGCCTGCCAGGGCATGGCCCAGGGGTTCTTCATCTTGTAGGGGTCCTCGGGCACGAAGTCCTTCCGCCAGGAGATGCCCGTGGTGTAGATCGTGTACGGCACCGTGTACCGCCAGCCCTGGTCGTAGAACGGGTTCTGGAAGTCCGGCCAGGTCTGGGTGATGTTCGGCAGGTAGCTGTGATTGAGCGGCTGGATCAGCTGCGACTCGATCAGCTGGCCGAGCACGTCGACGGTGACGCCCATGAAGACGTCGAAGCTGAGGCCGCTGCGCAGCTTGGCCAGTGCCTCGTCCATGGTGTTGAACGTGGTCACCTGCGCTTTGCAGTTGTACTTCTTGGCAAAGCTGTTCACGCACGCCTGGTTGACGTAGGCGACCCAGTTGAAGATCTGCAACGTGGCGCCGGTCTCGGGGGCCAGGCCGCTCGCTATCGGCTTGTTCTCCTTGAAGACCGGCCAGGTGACCGGGTGATTCGGTCTCGGCAGCGGGACGTTCACGTTTCCCGACAGGTCGGACGCGCACGCGGCGAGCAGCGGGCCGGCGCCGCCCGCCAGCAGCCCGGCAGCCGCGCTACCACGCAGGAAACTGCGGCGGGTCGGCAGGCGGCGCGGCGGGTTCGCGCCGGCCACCCAGCCCTCTCGTGGGTGCATGCCACCTCCGGCCGTGCTCGAGGCGGGATACTGACTGAACATTCGGTCAGTGCACGGTGCTAACGCTTAGAACTACTACCGTGAGGCATCCGGCGCAAGACTTTCGGGATAACAGACCAGATTGGGTACGGATGGAGGGCGGAGGTCAGGTACGGAGGGCGGCCGCGAACTTGGCGAAGTTGCCGGTGAACCGGCCGATGTCAGACTCGTCGTGCTGCACCGAGATCAGCCACTGCTCGATCTTTCCCCAGGGCGGCAGGAAGACGCCGCCGTTGTGCTGGGAGAGCCAGTGCGCATGGCTGTAGGAATCATCGATGCCGAGGAAGCCGCGAAAATCACGAACCGGCGCGGCGGTGAACACCACGCAGCCCTTGGCACCGACCGATACCACCCGAGCGGGCAGCCCGTTCCGGTCGATCGCCTGCTGGAGGCCGGTCACCGCCTGCTGACGCAGCGCCTCGATCCGCTCGTAGGCGGCGGGCGTGGCCACTTCGCACAGCATCGCCCGGCAAGCCGCCATGGCCAGCGGGTTGCCGTTGAAGGTCCCGACCATCTCGTAGCCACCGTCGGCGACGTGTCCCATCGCGTCCTCGGTCCCGCCTATGGCCGCGACCGAGACGCCGCCGCCGATGGCCTTCGCCAGGCATACGAGGTCCGGCGTGACCCCGGTCACGCCGGTCGCGCCACCGGGGCCCGCGGTGAGCCCCGTCTTCACCTCGTCAAAGGTCAGCAGGGCGCCGTGGGAGTGCAGCAGTTCTTTCAGGCCCGCCAGGTATCCGGGCTCGGGCAGGATGATCCCGGCGTTCATCATGATCGGCTCGACGATCATGCCGGCGACCTGGCCCCGGTTCTCGTCCAACAGCCGGGCCACGCCCTGCAGGTCGTTGAACCCGACCACCAGGGTGAGGTCGATGATCGCCCGCGGAATCCCGGTGCTCGAGGCGACCTGGGCCGGCTTGTCCGCGGGCCCGACCTGGTCGGCCTCGGGGCAGACCGATACCTGGACCGAGTCATGGTGACCGTGGTAGCAGCCCTCGACCTTGATGATCAGATCGCGCCCGGTAATCGCCCGCATTAGGTGGACGGCGTCCATCGTCGCCTCGGTGCCCGAGTTGGCGAACCGCCATATCGGCAGCCCGAACCGTCGGGTTAGCTCCTCGGCCACGAGGATCGCCGCCGGGGTCGGCTGGGCGAAGTGGGTGCCGAGCGCGGACTGGCCCCGTATCGCCTCCACGATCGCCGGGTGACCGTGGCCGGCCAGCGCGGCACCGTACCCGCCATGCAGGTCGACGTACTCGTTGCCGTCAACGTCGAAGATCTTGGATCCCTTTCCGTGGCTGAGCCAGACCGGCTGCGGGCGGGTGATCTGCCAGCTGGAGGTGACCCCGCCCGCCAGCGCGCGGCCGGCCCGGTCGGCGAGCCGCCGCGATTCCTTCTGACGTGCGCAGAAGATCTCCTCCTGCACAGCGATGATCTCGTGGATGTCGGCCCGGGACCCGTGGCCTGCGCGGCCTGCGGGGCCTGCGGGGCCTGCGGAGTCTGCGGAGTCTGCGGGGGGTCGGCGCTCGGGCGCGGGTGCGGGCTCTGGCCTGGGCCTTGGCGGGGGTTCGGTGCTCGGGGCAAGTTGAGCGGGGACGTTGGCATCGGTGCGGTCTGGCGATGTGGTTGACACGGCCTGCTCGGCCATTGCGCGCTCCTCACGCGATTGACTGAATGTTCAGTCTACGACGGGAGGTCGACGGCGGGCAAGCATGACCTGGTCAGACGTCTTTCCAGGTCCGGGGTCCGCCCGATCAGGTCTGGGCCTGTGTAGCCTGACCCGGCCAAGCCCGAGCCCACCCGGCCGAGGC
>JASHUI010000756.1:0-4657 GCA_030040095.1 Streptosporangiaceae bacterium
CAGAACCCGGAGATGTAGGCCAGCCGGGCCGGAATCCGCATCGGTATCGACCAGAGCCGCCACGAGAACACGATGCCCACGTTGCCGGAGCACCACCGGTATTGCTGGCGCACGAACGCGTCGAGGTTGTCGGGGCAGATCCCGGTCGAGAGCACGATCGGCAGGTAGGCCATGGACCAGCCGTTCCGGCGGACGTCCAGCCCCGTGTGGACGTCCTCGGCGTAGGGGATGAGCGTCGGCCCTCCCTGTGGCTCCAGCGCGGTGCGCCGGTAGACCGCGGAGGTCCCGCAGCAAATGGCCGCGTCAACCCTGTCCCGGGCCACCTGCACGGTCCGGTAGAACACCTCCTGGATCGGGCCCGCGGACCTCTCGATCCAGGTCTGCTTCGTGCTGCTCCGGAAGAACTGCGGCGTCTGGACGATCGCCATCTTGGGGTTGTCCATATACGGAAGCGTCTCCGCGAGGAAGTCCGGGCGGGGCGCGAAGTCCGCGTCGAAGATGACCAGGTACTCGGCACTCGTGCGGGCGAAGGCGTGCCGCAGGTTGCCGGCCTTCTTGAAGGCAGGCAGGTCCGGGCGGCGGATGTAGTTGAAGCCGAACGATGCGGACACCGACTGAGCCTCGTCGGACGCTCCGTCGTCGAGAACGTGCGCCTGAGCGTCCCCTCGGTACTCCGCGACCAGCGTGGAAACGGCGGTCCAGGTATTGCGCAGCAGGTCGATCGGCTCACCGCAGACCGGCAGCAAGATGTCGACGCGAGGGTAGGAGTCCGGCCGCCAGGCCTCGATGCGAGCCTGGTGCGCTTCGAGATCGAAGCCGCGGCCGGCGAAGTTCACCGGCAGGCTGATCGCCTGGTAGATCACGTAGGTCGCGGTGAAGAGCAGGAACGGCAACAGCACCAGGTCGTGCAGCTCGAATCTGAGCTGGCTGATGATGAGGCTCGCGGCGCCGACCAAGAGCGTCGTAGTCAGGTAAGGCAGGTTCCGCTGCAGGTAGGAGTACTTCTCCTCGGTATCCGGGGGAGCCGGAAGCACCAGGGTGGTGCGTGCCTGCCGCCCGTCGACGGCGGCGGTAACCGCGCTCAACTTCCCTACTCGTGTTTCCAGATCACGTACGTGCCCTGGCCGATCGGCGGGATTTCAATGCCGTAAGGCACGACTTGGGCCTTGTAATAATGGTGGCTTTCGCTGATGTCCTTGGCAAGTGCCAGGTCGAGGGATGTCGTGTCCGAGAAGTTCAGCGCGATAACGGAAAAGTATCCCTCGCGGATGTACATCGCGAACGTGCCCGCGTTACCGGGGCCGATCACGCCCGAGGCCTGGGTAGGACCGCCGGTGCTGGCCCCCGACGGCAGGACGATGTTGCGGGTGCTCGACCATCGTTGCCATTGACTGCCCTGAGGCAGGTAGTACTCGGCAATGGTCGGGTCCTCGACCAGCAGGTGCCCGCTGTTCTGGCTCACCGTCTGGCCCATAATCGCTATAAAACTGGTGGCATTGGGCCAGCTGGTGGCGAACGCGTACGACTGACTGGCGCCGAGCGATACCGGAAAAGCCAGCGCTAGCACGCAGGCACCGCAGGTCAGGACCCGGTTCCGGCCGGCCGGAGCCGCGACGACAAACCAGTCGACGGCGTATCCCGCCGCGATCGCGGCAAACCACGCTCCCAGGCCCACATGCTTGTTAAGTGAGGCGGCCGTATGCAGGTTGGCCTGCTCCAGCGGACCGAGGATCGCGGCGATGGTCATGATCACGAGCGCCCACGTCCGCGTGCGCCGCTGCCGGCTCGCCACGCTGATGATGACCCCGCACACGGCGAGAACCACCACGAGACCGGTCCACGACCAGGAATCGCGCAGCACAGTGAGCGGCGACGCGGCCCCGTGGGCACGCGACAGCGTTGTCCGCTCGAACCCGCCGAGATACGAGCTTCCGCCGATCAGCAGTCCCGCCAGCAGGAGCGTCACTACCACGATCAGCAGCAGCGCTATCCGGCGGGCAGCAACCTTTCCGCCCGGCTTCGGGAATGCGGTGAGCAGCACGAGCAGCGCGACGATGGGGTCGAATAGAACTGACGAATAGGCCGCGACGTTCGCCAGCGCCAGGGCGACTCCGGCCGCGACCATCCGGCCGGTCGCGTCGCCGCGGTCTCCGGCGGACATCACCAACCACGCGGCGAGCGCGATAAGGAACACCGACAGCGCGTCGTAAGTAGCAAAAGAGCCAAGATGCAGTGTCGGACCGGAAACGGCGAACAGCGCCGCCGCGAAGAAGGCCGCTCTGCGCCCGTACATCCGGCCGGCAGCTCCCCAGAGCAGCGTGGTGGCTCCGAGCATGAAGACCAGGGACAAAATCCGGGCCCCGGTGAGTCCGCCGATGCTGTCCGCCAGGGCGCCGATCGGCGGATAGAAGACCGGAGCGCCCGAGAAGTACGCCGCGAACGGCGGAATCGGCGCACCGTGCAGCCAGTTGGCCCACTCCAGGTGCCCGGCCCACAGGTACGTGGCCTCATCTTGGAACGCCGTATCCGCCCGGACGAGGCGCAGCGAAAAGCCGGCCTGGACGGCCAAAACGGCCACCAGCGGCCACCAGTTGGGCACGTACCGCCAGAGCTGCCGACCCTGCGCGTGCGAGCCAGCGTGGGGAGCCGCGGGGGCCGTATCCAGCGAGGAGACGTCGGCAGCCTCGGTCGCGTCGCGGGTTGTCGTGCCGTGCTCCATAGGCCGCACCTGCCTGTGTTCAGGGGCATGCCAGGAGCGCCTCGGCTCCCCCCCTGGCAGCCCACCTCGTGTACTGGCGGCATTACACGCCGTGGCGATATCCCCCCGGGACAGGAATACCCCTATAGGGAAGGTACTGGCGGATGAACCTCGACGTAGGACGTTTGCCGAATCTTCCGTATCCGAACGGCAGCATCGCGCTCGCGGCCAACATGGCGGTGACGTTCCGTGATGGTGCGAGCACCGTGGAGCCGACGCCGTGGTGACCCGACGTAACCGCCGCCCTGTCCGTTTTGCGGGCTCATTACGCATCTATTTAGTGACAATAGGTCATTTCACTTGAACGACGCGGCGTCCTGTGCTGCGCTGTCTTGCGGGGGTCGCGTCATGGTACGCGCGTGCCCTGGGGGGTTGGCCGCATGGGAGATGAAAAAAGCAAAGAGCCGCTCACGCGGCGTGTTCCGGGAGCCACCCATGCCGCACCGGCATCGTCGGCACGGCCGGAGCTGCCGGCGGAATTGCTTCAGCGCATGCAAGCTGTCGTCAACGCTGCACACGCCAAGGCGAAGCAAGAAGAGGAGGGCCGCCGGGACCGGGGGGCGTCCGTCGACCAGTCCGCCCGATCGCATCGGCCCGGATTTGCTCCGGACGGTGGAACGAAATCATCCAACGGGGTGCGCCCCAAGCTGACCATCCCGTTCCGCGGGCGCTTGTCGGACGAGGATGCTGACTACGCCACCGACGAGCTGCCGCGGTTGACGGCGTCGGGAGCCATCGCTAGTCCGGGCATCGCGGACGCCACCGCCGCGCCGCCGCACCACATCGCTCCCCCGGGCCAGGCGGCAAAGCCCGGGCGGGGGGACCACGCCGCGAAGCGGGACCGCCGGGCCGAGAGGCGCGAACGCCTGGCCCAGGCCGATCGCGAACGCGCCGCACGGGCCGACCGCGAACGCGCCGCAGGCGAAGAAGCCGAACGCGAACGCGCCCGAAAGGCCGAGCTGGCAGCCTACGCCGAGCAGGTCGTCCGCGACCGGGAGCGTGCCGCGCGGGAACAGGCCGAGCAGGAGGCTGCCGCGCGGGCCGAGCGGGAGCGCACCGAACAAGCCGAACGAGAACAAGCCGAACGCGACCGGGCCGCACGCGAACAAGCCGAACGGGAACAAACCGAACGAGAACAGGCCGAACGCGACCGGGCCGCACGCGACCGGGCGGCACGCGAGCGAGAACGCGCCGCATATGAGCGGGCAGCCCAGGCCCAACGGGAACGCGCCGAACGGGCTGAGCGCGAGCGGGCCGAACGCGAACGCGCGGAACTAGCCGAGCGCGAGCGGGCCGAACGCGAACGCGCGGAACGAGCCGAGCGCGAGCAGGCCGAACGCGAACGCGCGGAACGAGCCGAGCGGGACAAGGCTGACAGCGAACGCGCGGAACAGGGCGAGCGCGAGCAGGCGGAAAGCGAACCTGAGAAGGCGGCGCGAGCCGAGCGGGAGAAGGCCGAACGAGAACGCCAGAACGCCGCGGAAGCCGAACGCGAGTGGGCCGAATGGGAACGCGCCGCCATGGGAGAGCGATCGCCGCGGCCTGCCCCGGCTGGTCCTGACCACACGACGCAATTGATCGCCGCCACCACGGAGGGCGCGGCCAGCACGAACGGCGCGGCCCGGGCGGACGGCGCTGTCAAGTCGGACATCGCCGCGGACTCCGACGACGCTGCCGAGCCGCACGCCGCCGCGGGAGCGGACGTGCTCGAGTACCCGCGGCGGGCGGGGCATCAGGCACCGGCCCGTCACCGCAGCCGAATCATTGCGCTGATCGCGGCCGCGGCGGTGGTCGTGGCCGCCGGGCCGGTCGCGATCATGATGTTCAGGCACTCCGCGGCGCCCCCGGACGGGAGCGGGACGGCGCTGCGCATCGAAGCGGCGGCCTGGATCGCCCAGC
>JASHUI010000757.1:0-8482 GCA_030040095.1 Streptosporangiaceae bacterium
CCGTCGATCGGCGGCGTGCAGATCCCGCGCGGGAACGGCCAGGTGATCCGGCTGTCGCGGGGCGCGTCGCTGAGCGACTTCGCCGACAAGATCGGCGTGAACCCGGCCTCGCTGGTGCAGGTGCTGTTCCACCTGGGCGAGATGGTGACCGCGACCCAGTCGGTGAACGACGAGACGCTCCAGCTGCTCGGCGCCGAGCTGAACTACACGGTTCAGGTCGTCTCGCCGGAGGAGGAGGATCGCGAGCTCCTGGAGGCCTTCGACATCGAGTTCGGCGAGGACGAGGGCGACGAGGGCGATCTGGTGCCGCGGCCGCCGGTGGTGACCGTCATGGGTCACGTCGACCACGGCAAGACCAAGCTGCTGGACGCGATCAGGCGCACGAACGTGGTAGCCCACGAGGCCGGCGGCATCACCCAGCACATCGGTGCATATCAGGCCAATACCAAGGTCGACGGCCAGGAGCGGAAGATCACCTTCATCGACACTCCGGGTCATGAGGCCTTCACCGCCATGCGGGCCCGCGGCGCCGAGACGACCGACCTGGTCGTGCTCGTGGTCGCGGCGGACGACGGCGTGAAGCCGCAGACCACCGAGGCGCTCAACCACGCCCAGGCGGCCGGCGTACCGATCGTGGTGGCCGTGAACAAGATCGACAAGGAGGGCGCCGACCCGGCCCGGGTTCGGGCACAGCTCACCGAGTACGGCCTGGTGGCCGAGGAATTCGGCGGCCAGAACCTGTTCGTCGACGTCTCGGCCCGGGAGGGCACGGGCATCGACGACCTGCTCGAGGCGATCGTGCTGACCGCGGATGCCGAGCTGGACCTGCGCGCCAATCCGGACCAGCAGGCTCAGGGCGTCGCGATCGAGGCCCAGCTGGACAAGGGCCGCGGGCCGGTCGCCACCGTGCTCGTGCAGCGCGGGACGCTCAGGATCGGGGACTCGATCGTCTGTGGCGAGGCGTTCGGCCGGGTCCGGGCCATGCTCGACGAGAATGGCGACCCGGTCACCGAGGCACCGCCGTCCCGGCCGGTGCAGGTTCTCGGGCTCACCGCGGTTCCCAACGCCGGCGACAGTTTCCTGGTGGTGGACGACGACAGGATCGCCCGGCAGATCGCCGAGCGGCGCGAGGCCAGGGAGCGCAGCGCGATGTTCGCGCAGCGGCGGCCGCGGGTCACCCTGGAGGACCTGGAGTCGGCGCTGAAGTCCGGCGAGCGGGAAGAACTGCTGCTCATCATCAAGGGCGACGTGTCCGGCTCGGTGGAGGCCCTGGAGGACGCGCTGCTCCAGCTCGACGTGGGCGAGGAGGTGGCGCTGCGGGTCATCGGCCGCGGCGTCGGCGCGATCACCCAGGACGACGTCAACCTGGCCATCGCCTCGGAGGCCGTGATCATCGGCTTCAACGTCCGGCCGGCCGGCCGGGCCGGCGAGCTGGCCCAGCGCGAGGGCGTCGACATCCGCTACTACTCGGTGATCTACCAAGCCATCGAGGAGGTCGAGGCCGCGCTCAAGGGCATGCTGAAGCCCATCTTCGAGGAGGTACAGCTCGGCACCGCGGAGGTCCGGGAGATCTTCCGCGTGCCCCGGGTCGGCAACGTGGCCGGCTGCATCGTCCGTTCCGGCACGATCACCCGCCATGCCAAGGCCCGCCTTGTCCGCGACGGCGTGGTGATCTCGGACAGCCTCTCGATCGAGTCGCTGCGCCGGTTCAAGGAGGACGCGACCGAGGTCCGCGAGGGCTTCGAGTGCGGCATCGGGCTCGGCTACAACGACGTCAGGATCGAGGATGTGATCGAGACGTTCGAGATGCGGGAGAAGCCCCGCGCCTAGCGACCCGCAAGAGCGGAAGACACATGTATGTCGGCGCCTTGACGCTGGACATTCTACTCGGCGACGTGCGCTCGCTGAAGCAGAAGCGCTCCGCGGTCAGGCCGCTGATCGCCGAGGTCAACCGGCGCTTCCCGGGTACCTCGGTGGCCGAGACCGGGCACCTGGGCCTGCACCGGCGGGCGGAGATCGGCATCGCGGTAGCGTCGTCCACCGCGGCGCACGCCGTCGAGGTCCTCGAGGCGTGCGAGCGGTTCGTGGCCGGGCGCCCGGAGATCGAGCTGCTGTCGGCGCGGCAGCGGCTGTTCAGCGAGGAGGAGTGAGCGAGCCATGGTGGACGCGGCCCGGGCGCGCAGGCTGGCCGAGACGATCGCGCAGATCGTCGCCGAGATGCTGGAGCGGCGCATCAAGGATCCCCGGCTCGGCTTCGTCACGGTGACCGAGGCGCGGGTGACCGGTGACCTGCGCGAGGCCACGGTGTTCTACACGGTGTACGGCTCCGATGAGGAACGCGTCGGCTCGGCCGCCGCGCTGGCCAGCGCGGCCGGGCTGATCCGGTCCGAGGTCGGCCGCCAGACCGGCATCAAGCACACCCCGTCGATCACCTTCGAGCCGGACACCGTGCCGGACACGGCCAGGAACATCGAGGATCTGGTGGCCCGGGCCCGGGTCGCGGACGCCGCGGTCGCCGCAGCCCGGGAGGGCGCCGAGCACGCCGGGGACCCGGATCCGTACCGGGTCCGGTCCGAGCGCGACGAGGACGGCGGCGAGGAGTAGCCGGCCGCGGGCCTGGCCCTCTGGGCGATTACCCGGCGGCCGGGAGCGGCCACGCGAGATACTCACGGTCGTGACCGACGATCACTCACCCGCCTCGGACCAGCGTTCAGGTGCCGGCGTGCCCGCCCCTGGCGTCCTCGCCGGACCGGACCTCGAGGCCGAGTGGTCACGGGCCGTCAAGGTCCTCGACGGCGCCGCCGAGATCTGCCTGGCCTGTCACGTGCACCCGGACGCGGACGCGCTCGGCTCGATGCTCGCCGTGGCACACGCCCTGAGCGGCCGGGGCCCCGGCGGCGCCCGGGTCGTCGCCTCGTTCGGCGACCGGCCTTTCGAGATCCCGCGCATCCTGCGCTTCCTGCCCGGCGCCGGCCTGCTCGTCCCGCCGGAGCGGTTCCCGGGGCGGCCCGCCGTCATGGTCACCTTCGACGCGGCCAGCGCGGACCGGCTGGGCCTGCTGGAGCCGAACGCGGCCCAGGCCGACGAGCTGATCGTCCTGGATCATCACGCGTCCAACACCAGGTTCGGCACCATCAACCTGGTCGACCCGGCCGCCGCGGCGACCGCGGTGCTGGCCTGCGAGCTGGTCGACCGGGTCGGCGCCGACATGTCGGGCGACGTCGCGATCGGCCTGTACGCCGGGCTGGTCACCGACACCGGCTCGTTCAAGTACCCGGCCACGACGCCCGCAGTGCACCATATGGCGGCGCGGCTGCTGCAGGCCGGGGTCGAGCCGGGGATGGTCGCGCACGAGCTGTGGGACCGCAGCCCGTTCGCGTTCCTTCGGCTGCTGTCGGCCGCGCTCGGCCGGGCCCGGCTCGAGCCGGATGCCGCGGCGGGCCGCGGGCTGGTGTGGACCACGGTGACCCGCGCCGACCGGGCCGAAGGCGGGCTGCCGTTCGACGTGGCCGAGTCGGTGATCGACGTCGTCCGCCGGACCGACGAGGCAGACGTGGCGGTGGTCCTCAAGGAGGACGACGACGGGCGCTGGCAGGTGTCGGTCCGGTCCAAGGGCACGGCTGACGTCGGGCGCGCGTGCGTGGAGCTGGGCGGCGGCGGCCACCCGCTGGCCGCCGGGTTCACCGGGGACGGCACCGCGGCCGAGGTGATCGCCGCGCTGCGGCGTCAGCTCGCTGCCGCCCCCGGGGACGACATACGGTGACCGCGGCCAGCGGCCTGGTCATCGTGGACAAGCCGCCCGGCCGCACCTCCCACGACGTCGTGGCGCGGATCCGGCGGCTGGCCGGGACCCGCCGCGTCGGGCACGCGGGCACGCTCGACCCGATGGCCACCGGCGTGCTGGTGATCGGCCTGGAGAAGGCCACCCGGCTGCTCGGCTACCTGGCGCTGACCGAGAAGGAGTACACCGCCACGATCCGGCTCGGCCAGGCCACCGACACCGACGACGCCGAGGGCGAGATCATCGCGCAGGCCTCTGCCGCCGGGGTCACCCGGGAGGCGATCGAGGCCGCCGCCGCCACGCTGACCGGCGAGATCGAGCAGGTCCCGCCCGGGTTCAGCGCGATCAAGGTCGGCGGCCAGCGCGCCTACCGGCTGGCCCGCGAGGGCGCCGCGCCGCGGCTCGCGGCCCGGACCGTCACCGTCTCGTCGTTCGCCGTCGGGGGCCTGCGCCGCGACGCCGGCCTGCTCGACGCCGACGTCGCGGTGACCTGCTCCAGCGGCACCTATATCCGGGCCCTGGCCCGCGATCTGGGCGCGGCCCTCGGGGTCGGCGGCCACCTGACCGCGCTGCGGCGCACCCGCGTCGGGCCGTACGATGCCAGCCAGGCCCGCACGCTGGATCAACTCGAGAGCTCGTTCACGGTTATGCCGCTGGAGCAAGCGGCAGCCGGGGCGTTCAGGCCCCTGCATGTGACCGAGGACGACGCCGGCATGCTCGCGCACGGGCGGAGGCTGCCGGCCTCGGTGCTCAGCGGCGTGCCCGGGACCGGGCCGGTCGCCGCGTTCGCCCCGGACGGCTCGCTGATCGCGCTGCTCGCCGAGGAGCGCGGGCAGGCCCGGCCGCTGGCCGTCTTCGTGCCCTGAAACGTCACCTGTAGCCTCGGTACATGTATCGCTGGCAGGGCCTGGACGACGTGCCCAGGGGCTGGGGGCCGTCCGTGGTCACGATCGGGGTCTTCGACGGCGTGCACCTCGGCCATCAGCGGATCGTCCGCCGGGCCGCCGATCTCGGGGCGCAGCTCGGGCTGCCGGTGGTGGTGGTCACCTTCGACCCGCACCCGGACGAGGTGGTGCGGCCGGGCAAGCACCCGCCGGTGCTCGGCTCGGCCCGGCGCCGCGCCGAGCTGCTGGCGGGCCTGGGCGTGGATGCGGTCTGCGTGCTGCCGTTCACCCGTGAGTTCTCCGAGCTCGGGCCGGATGAGTTCGTGCACGCGGTGCTGGTCGAGCGGCTGCACGCGGCCCGGGTCGTGGTGGGGGAGGACTTCCGGTTCGGCTACCGGGCCGCGGGCGACGTGGCGTTGCTGGCCGAGCTGGGCGAGAAGTACGACTTCACGGCCGAGGGCGTGCCGCTGCTGGCCGACAACGGGGTGCGGATCTCCTCCAGCCAGATCAGGGAGCGGCTCGCCGAAGGGGACGTGGCCGCCGCCGCCCGGGACCTGGGGCGCCCGCACCGGGTCGAGGGCGTGGTGGTCCGGGGCCACCGGCGCGGCCGGTCGCTCGGCTTCCCGACCGCGAACCTGGAGACCCTCCCGCACACCGCGGTCCCGGCGGACGGCATCTACGCGGGCTGGCTGATCAGCCTGGACCCGGCCGGCCGGGAGCTGGAGCGCTGGCCGGCCGCGATCTCGGTCGGCACCAACCCGACCTTCGACGGCGAAGACCGCAGCGTGGAGGCCTATGCGCTGGACCGCGACGACCTGGACCTGTACGGCGTCCACGTCGCGGTGGATTTCACCGCCCGGCTGCGCGGCATGGTCCGGTTCGACTCGGTCGGTGAGCTGATCGCGCAGATGCGCCGGGACGCGGACGCGGCGCGCGCGCTTACCTCCGGCGGCTGAGTACCCGGCCGCCGCCCGTATCGCTCCCGTGGCCGCCGTTCTGGTATATCTGATAGCTGGCGTGGCGATGCCGGCCGGCATGGTACGGTGAATAGTCGGCCGGAGTAACCGGCCAGGTTAGCTGCGCCCTCATGCGGCTGGCCAGCCGCGCTTGCGCGGCGCGCTCCCGGCCCCGAGCGGATTCGCGAGGATACCAGCCGGGGCATCCACTGACGATCTAGTAACGAGGGAGCAACGTGCCGCTCGAGACCACGGTGAAGAAAGAGATCATCGCCGGGCACGCGACCAGTGAGGGTGACACCGGCTCGCCGGAGGTCCAGGTCGCGCTGCTGACCCGGCGGATCCAGGACCTGACCGAGCACCTCAAGGTGCACAAGCATGATCACCACAGCCGCCGCGGACTGCTGCTGCTCGTCGGCCGCCGCCGGCGGTTGCTGCAGTACCTGGCCAAGACGGACATCGCCCGCTACCGCGCGCTGATCGAAAAGCTCGGCCTGCGCAGGTAGGTTGAAGGCAAGCCGCCCGCTGGGACGTGCCCGGCGGGCGGGCAACTAAATACCAAGAACACGACAAAGACGTCCCGCGGCCCCGGCCAAGGAGCGCCCAGGGCGCCCAGGGGCCGGTCCTCGGTAGTGGTTCTCGGGTCAGGGTGGGCCAGCGTCCATCCCGACCGAGGACTTCGATCGAAGACCGGCCAGCTAGCCGGCCCGGCCAGACGGCCGGAGCGCTCCACTGGTGGCGGGCACACGCGGGACCTCAATCAAGGAGGTCTCACCCGTGGCGAGTGTCCATGAGGGTGTGTATACCGCCGAGGTCACCATCGACAACGGCGAGTTCGGCGTTCACAGGATCCGGTTCGAGACCGGACGTCTGGCCCGCCTCGCGGCGGGCTCGGCCGTCGTCTATCTCGACGACGAGACCATGGTGCTATCGGCGACCACCGCGTCCAAGCACCCCAAGGAAGGGCTCGATTTCTTCCCGCTCACGGTGGACGTGGAGGAGCGGATGTACGCGGCGGGCCGGATCCCCGGCTCCTTCTTCCGCCGGGAGGGCCGCCCGTCCGAGGACGCGATCCTTACCTGCCGCCTGATCGACCGGCCGCTGCGGCCGTCGTTCACGCACGGGCTGCGCAACGAGGTCCAGATCGTCGAGACGATCATGGCCCTGCATCCCGACCACCTGTACGACGTGGTCGCGATCAACGCGGCCTCGTTGTCCACCCAGATCGCCGGCCTTCCGTTCTCCGGGCCGATCGGCGGCGTCCGGGTCGCCCTGATCAAGGGCCGGTGGGTCGGCTTCCCGACCTACTCTCAGCTCGAGGACGCCACGTTCGACATGGTGGTGGCGGGCCGGGTGCTCGACGACGGCGACGTCGCGATCATGATGGTCGAGGCCGAGTCCACGGCGAGCACGCTGCGCCTGCTGGCCGACCCGGGCAGCGGCGCGGCGGGCCCCACCGAAGACGCCGTGGCCGAGGGGCTCGAGGCGGCCAAGCCGTTCATCAAGGCTCTGTGCGAGGGGCAGCGCGAGGTGGCGGCGCGGGCGGCCAAGGAGGTCGGTGACTTCCCCGTCTTCCTCGACTACCAGCAGGACGTGTATGACGCGCTGGCCGGTGAGGTCTCCGACGAGCTGGCCAAGGCGCTGACGATCGCCGGCAAGCAGGACAGGGAGAACGAGACCGACCGGGTCAAGGCGCTGGCTGGCGAGCGCCTGGCCAGCCGGTTCGAGGGCCGTGAGAAGGAGATCAGCGCCGCGTTCCGGGCGCTGACCAAGAAGCTGGTCCGGGAGCGGATCATCCGCGACGGCGTGCGCATCGACGGCCGCGGGCTGGCCGACATCCGGCGGCTGTCCGCCGAGGCCGGCGTGATCCCCCGGGTGCACGGCTCGGCGCTGTTCGAGCGGGGGGAGACCCAGATCGTCGGCGTCACCACGCTGAACATGCTCCGGATGGAGCAGATGATCGACACGCTCAGCCCGGAGCGCACCAAGCGCTACATGCACAACTACAACATGCCGCCGTACTCGACCGGTGAGACCGGCCGGGTCGGCTCGCCGAAGCGCCGTGAGATCGGCCACGGCGCGCTGGCCGAGCGGGCGCTGATCCCGGTGCTGCCAACTCGCGAGGAGTTCCCGTACGCGATCCGGCAGGTGTCCGAGGCCATCGGCTCGAACGGCTCGACCTCGATGGGCTCGGTCTGCGCGTCCACGATGTCGCTGCTGGACGCCGGCGTGCCGCTCAAGGACATGGTGTCCGGCATCGCGATGGGCCTGATCCACGAGGGCGACGACTACGTGACGCTGACCGACATCCTCGGTGCCGAGGACGCGTTCGGTGACATGGACTTCAAGGTCGCCGGGACCAAGGACGTGATCACCGCGCTGCAGCTGGACACCAAGCTCGACGGCATCCCGGCGTCGGTGCTCGCCGCGGCGCTGCGGCAGGCCCGGGGCGCGCGGCTGACCATTCTCGACGTGATGCGCGAGGCGATCGACGCCCCGGCCGAGATGAGCCCGTACGCGCCGCGGATCATCACGGTCAAGGTGCCGGTCGACAAGATCGGCGAGGTGATCGGCCCGAAGGGCAAGATGATCAACTCCATTCAGGAGGACACCGGCGCCGAGATCACCATCGAGGACGACGGCACCATCTACATCGGCGCCACCGACGGGACGTCGGCCGAGGCGGCACGGTCGGCGATCAACGCGATCGCCAACCCGCACATCCCGGAGGTCGGGGAGCGGTTCCTGGGCACGGTCGTGAAGACGACCGCGTTCGGCGCGTTCGTGTCGCTGCTGCCCGGCCGGGACGGGCTGCTGCACATCACGCAGATCCGCAAGCTGCACGGCGGCGCCAGGATCGA
>JASHUI010000758.1:0-15899 GCA_030040095.1 Streptosporangiaceae bacterium
GCAGCCGGTGCCCGTGCGGTGCCGCGATGAACCGCTGCGGGGCGGGTTGCGTTTGCCTTCTGTAGGCGGGTGCCCGCCGAGGATGACCAGGATCCGGCGGATCCTTACCGAAGGGCCGGCGCGCCGGGTGCCGTTCCTGCGCTGTTGGCGGCGGGGGCGTTGACCGGCGGCTGCTTGTGCCCTGACCCATCTGGGCACGCTCGGTGCCGATAGGGAGGGCGGGATGCCGTCAGGCCCGGGAGAGCCGTCACCCGCCGTGGCTGCCTTTCTCCTCAACGACTGCAAGTACTCGCAGCGGGTGTTCTCCCGCTGCCTGCGCGACCTGGCCGATGCGGGCGCGGTCCGGTTCCAGACCCATCCCAGTGGCGCGGTCACGGTCAGCGCGGCTGGCCCGGCCCCCGGTCTGGCGCTTTGCGACTATGAGCGGGTCGCGCTGGCCCGGCTGTCAGCGCGCGCTGGCCCGGGAACCGGCGTTCCGCTGTCGGCGCTGGTCAGCGACGACGGGGCGTCGTCGGACCACTTCCGGGAACGGTTCACCGACGAGCTCGGCGCGCAGGCGGGGGCCGCCGGGCTGGCCAGGCGCTCATCGGGACGGGGCACCTGGCCGGCCGTGCTAGCGCTGCTGGCCGGCTGGGTATGCGCCGCGATCGTCGCTGCCGGGATCAATCAGCAGGCTGCCCTGCTCATCTTCGCAGCCGGAAGCGTCACGTCCGTCACGTCCTTGCTGGTCGCGCTCGCCCGGCGGCGCTGGCGCCCCACGCCGGAAGGAACGGCGGCGGCGAACCGGTGGCGGCAGCACCAGGCCGTCGCCGAGCCGGCCGGGCCGCAGCGTCACGGCAGTGGCGCAGCCCGGCCGGCACCATCGGCCACCTCGGCCATGAGCAGCGGCGAGAATGCCCCGCTGCCGCGCGGCCAGGTGTGGTCGTCGTTCGGCGGGCAGTGGCACGTCGTCAAGGCCGGACCGGTGTACCAGCCGGAAACCTGGCCGACCCTGCGCACCCTTCGCGGCCTGATACTCCTCACGGTGCTGGCAACGGCCTTCTTCGTGTTCTTCGGCATCATCGTCCTTGCCGTCGCGGACTCGCCCCAGTCGCAGTTCCACGTGAGCGCCGCAGCTGTCATGCTGCTCATGTGCGCCCCGGCGGTACTCGGGCTGATCGTCATAACAGCCTGCTGGCAGCCCGCCTACCGGCGCCAGATGGCGCTGCCCGCCAGCCAGGCCTTCGCCGGCGAGGTAGTCAGGCGCTGGTCCGCGGACGCAGAAGGCTCCGGCCTGAGCGGCTACTACCTGAGCATCGACGATGGCTGCGGCCCGGCGGCCGTCACCTTCAGCGTCGAGGGCAACATGTACCAGAACATCGGCCTGGGCGACCAGGTGCGGGTCACCGTCAACCCCCGACTCGGGCTCCTGAACAACATCGAGGTCACCGCCACCGCATCCCACGGCCCGTATCCGTCATGAGCACGCGCGGGCAATCCGGCCAGCCGCGCGGATGGCCCGCGCACCACGCGGGCCCGCCGACCGTGACAGGGCCGGGGTCCACGCTCGGCAAGCCCACCCGCGCGGCGGGTCATCGCCCCGCCGCGGCACCCGGCTGAACGGCATGGAACATGCCGCTGATGCTGTGTTGCAACGGCGTGGAAGGTTGGCGAATCCCGAGTTCGGCCCGCCAGGGAGCGCCCGCTTGGGCATCGGCAATCACCGCCCCGAGGCATTCGGGTGCGAACGTTAGTGCTTCGGCCGCTGCCTGCGCCCACGACGCCAGGATCGTGAACTCCTCGGCTGCCAGCACGGGCCGGGATGAGGCTGCTCGTGAAGGCCGTGGCCTAGTGCCGGTGCTGGCGGCCCGGATCTGCTGGACTCTGATGTCGGCGAATTGTTTGCCGCTGTTGCTGGGCGGGCGGCCGTCGAAGCTGCGCCGGATCGCCGGGGTGATGCTCGCCGAGAGCAGGATGCCTTGTGCGCCGGGTTCCCGGGAGATCTCGCGGGTCTGCTGGCCGGGGCTCTTCCACAGGGCGACGACCGGCAAGGGGTTCTGTCCGGGCAGTGCGGAGCGCCGGGCCATGCCGAAAGAGGTCAGCGTCAGCACGGCTGAGCCGGGATCGTCGGCCAAGACGCTGGCGTACCGGGCGGCCCACCGGGAGCTGAGCTGAGGGCCGTCGAGCAGTGGCGTCACGACGATCATCGGGCCGACGGAGCGGATGACACTGGCCACGTCGTCGGTCTGGGCGAGGTCCTCGCACACCAGTGAGGCGAGTGTGACCCCATCGCCGAACTCGACGAACTGGACTGACCGCGGGGGCACCTCGATCGCCTCCCACCAGCGGGTGTGCGGGTGCAGCGGGCCGCTCAGGTGATACTGCCGGAGTTGGGTGTCATCCAGGGACCACCGGTGGTGCTTGCTCTGGCGGACATGCATCCACTGGCCGCCGGCGCAAACGCCGATGTGTACCCAGTTGCGCGGGAACTGCCCCGGCTGTGCCGCACGCTCCCGGACGCCGGTGACCAGCCCGGTCACTCCGTGACGGGCCAGGAGCACCTCCAGATCATCGATCTCGGTGTCCTCGACCGCGCTTTCCGGCAGGACGACGACATCGACGGCGCCGGCCCGGTCCCGCGCCGCGGCGAGCACCCGGTCCGCCAGGGCCAGGTCGAGCCGTTCGGAGGGCGCGAACTCGAAAAAGCCGAAGGGGTCGTTGGCCAGCCGCTGCAGGGGTCCCCCCACCGGCCGGAAGTCTGCTGCTCGTATCCGCAGTGGCCACGGCAGGAGCAGGTAGTTCACCCTCTCGCTGGATGGCTGGGTGCCCAGGCCGCAGGCGGGCGCTTTGTGCCACCGGGCCTCCACGCCGGGACCGAGCACGCAGGCATTGCGGGACAGCGCGCGCACCGAGCTGCCGGCCGGGGGGGTGCGGACCTTGGGCAGCACCCGGATCAAGTGCGCCGACACGCGTGCCAGCGAGCCCGTCCTGGCCAGCAACTCCCGGCCACGAGCCCGGTAGAGCAGACCGTCGGTGCCGGAGGCGTCGAGGGCAGCGATGCCCAGCCCGGCGCACGCCTCGTCCGCGATCGCGTGCAGGGTCAGCAGCGCCTCACACAGCCGCCAGTCGCGGGCCTGGGTGAGATCGCCGAGCGGGCTCCCGGCCCGGTCGCGCAGGACCGCCCACTCCCGGGCCAGCAGGCCCGGGATCGCTTCGTTCCGGTCCTCGGCCCAGGAGCCCCACCGCCCGGCCGTACTGGCGACCGCGCCGGGCCAGTCCGGAAAGCTGGCTGGCGGCCACGTCAAGCCGGCGGGCGGGGACAGAGCGAAGCGGTAAGCCTGCGAGCGCTGCAGGATCACCTCAGTCAGCGCGAACACATCCGGGGGCCATTCGAGAAGCTCGTCGCCGATCTCGGTGCCCGACATTGCCCGCCACACCGACGCGAGCGTCTGAGCTTCCGGGGCGTCGCCCCAGCCGGGACCGGCGCGGGTGACCATCGGCGCGGTTGAGCGGGCCAGGACAGCAGGCATGATTGCTCCCTCAGGCGCGGCCGGTGCATTCCCGGCGCGCAGCTGGCATTGATCTCGGCTTCCGCGCCGCACCCGTGTTGCGGCGGGGTGAGCGGTGGCGGGCCTCGGCTGCCAGGCCCAGGACGAGGACGGCGGTGAGAGCGGGCACCAGGAAGACCGGGACCACGATGGCGCCCATGAAGACCAGGCCCAGGGCGGCCAGGGCGGTTGCTGTCCGCCATGCCCGGGCCGGCGCGGTCATGTTGCGGGAGGGCAGCGCGGCGCTGGCCAGCAGGTAGACGCTGACGCCGCCGTAGAGCGCCGCTCTGGGCCCGTCGCCGATGGTGCCGCCGTCGTGGGCGGCCAGGATCGCGATATGCATCCCGGCGCTGGCCGCGGCGATGCCCGCCACGATGGGCAGGTTGGCCGCGGTGAAGCGGGCGATAGACCTGGGCCCGCCGAGGGCCTGGCGGTCCGCGGAGGCGAGCCACGCCCACCACAGCGCGGCGAGCGTCAGCAGCGCGGCGGCGAGCACAACGGCGAGCGGGAGGCTCCAGGGCCGGAAAGCGGCGGCGCTGATCAGCCGGGCGACCGACTCGCCGAGCACGATCAGCACGAACAACTGGAACCGGTCGGCCAGGTGGGAGGAGTTGATCGGGACCCACCGGCCGGGCGCCAGCATCGCCAGCGCCCCGGCCGTGTCGGCGAGCAGCGCAACGGCCCAGAACGCATACCGCAGCGGGCCGCAAACCGCGAGCGAGGCCAGCCACAAGATCCCGCTGCCGCCGAAGAACGCCAGATAGCGGCCATACAAGGCCCTTGTAGCTGGCAGATAGTGCCGCGCCCGGGCATACAGGACCAGCTGCAGCCCGCGCAGGCAGCAGAAGGCGATAACGAAACCCGTGGTGTCGCCGGACAGCGCACGCGACGCGCTGGCCCCCAACGCGACGCACAGTAGCATCGCGGTCAGGAACGCCGCACGGTGCGCGGTGTCCTCGGACTCATGCCGGTCGGCGTAGAACGTGAACATCACCCACAGCCACCAGATCGGGATGAACAGCATCGCGAACCGGGCCAGCCCGCCCAGGGCAGGATGGTCTTGGAGCGCGCCGGCCAGCTGACCGACCGCGCCGGCGACCACCAAGTCGAAGAACAGTTCAACCCAGCTGGCACTGCGCGCATCCAGATGGTGGCCGTTCGCGGTCCGCAACTGGGGCGGGCTGACCCGCACCGCCCCGAGTCCGGCACGGGCCCGGACGCCGGCCAGCAAGCCGGGCCGGGACAGCAGGCTGGCCCCCTGGGCCATCGGCTCAGGAGCGACGGCGCGAACCGCGGCTGACATGAGAATTCCTTTCCATCGACGAGGTGCGGACCCGGCTCCGGGCCCTGCCTGCGGGTGCGCGTCAGGTGCTGCGGACGCCCAGCACGGGCAGGGCCCAGCGTGTGGTCAGGCGGACATCGGTTCCAAGGATGCGGCCGGCCGGCCGGCTGCCGCTTCGCCCGTTAGGGCCAACCTGATGCGGCCGTGACAGATGGCCCGATCGGGCCAGGCTCAGACCAGCCCGGTCCGCACACCCCAGGCCGCGGCCGCCGCCCGCGAGGACAGCTCGAGCTTGCGCAGGATGTTGGCCAGGTGCCGGTGGACCGTGTGCTCGCTCAGGAAAAGCCGCCGGGCGATTTCCGCGTTGCTCAATCCCTGCGCAACGAGCTTCAGCACGTCCAGCTCGCGAGGCGTCAGCGCCGACGCGGCCTCACCCGGTACGTTCGCGCGCGCCTGTCCGGCCGCTGCGCTCTGGGAGCAGACCTCGGCCACCAGCTGCGCCGGGTCGAGACTGCGGCCCGCGGCGTATTCGGCGTCGAAGGCCTCGGCGCCGATCGCGGCGCGCAACCGCTGGCGATCCCGGTCAGCCAGGCCGCCTTCAAAGGGCTCGAAGGCGTGACCCTGATCAGCAATGGCCTGGTCGGCCGTTCCGTGCATCCGGGCCGACCAGGCCGGGCCGGCCCCGCCGTGGCCGGCCATGGCCAGGCCGAGCAGCGCGTAGGCCATATTTATCTTCAGCCCCATGCGCCGGGCCAGGCTGAGTGATTCGGCGAACAGGGCGCCGGCCGCGCCCGGCGAGCCGGAGAGGTACTCGGCCAGGCCAAGGTTGAATGCCTCGTAGACGATGCCGTCGCGGCTGTTGAGCTCGCGGGCGATGTCGAGCGACTCGGCTAGGTGGCCGCGGGCGGCGTCCAGGTCGCCCGCGGCCAGCTCGAAGTTGCCGAGATTGCCGAGCATCTGCCCGACCTGGAGCCGGTCACCGGTCGGGCGGGACAGCCGCAGCGCCTCGGCCGCATCGTGGACTGCGCCCGCAGGGTCGCCCGCAGCGTAGGCGGCGTACGACCGGGCGGACAGCAGGCGGCTGGTCAGACGTGGTTCCCCGAGGCGGCGGGCCAGGCCGAGGCCGCGCTCGATGAGCGGCGGCGCGGCACCGGGCTGCCCCTGGCGTACCAGGGCCCAGGCGCGCATTTGCAGCAGGTCGGCGGCTAGGTTCTCGTCGCCGGCGGCGCGGGCAATGGCCAGCGCTTCCTGGCAGTAGTCCTCGGCGGTCGCGAAACCGCTCGTCGTCTCCAGGACGTGGGCCGCTGTCGCCAGGGCCTGGGCGCGCGGCAGCGTCGGCTTCTGGGCAGCCGGCGCGTCCAGCAGCGCTCGCAGCGCGTCGGCGCCTTCGGCGGCGTGCCCGCGGATCCGCCAGAACACCCGCAGCGAGGCGGCCAGCCGCAGCCCAGGCTCGGGGTCGGGCTGGGCCTGGCTGAAGGCGATCGCTGCCCGCAGGTTGCCCAGCTCGGCTTCGAGCCGATCCAGCCAGGCACCCTGATCGGGCCCCACCAGCTGCGGGGCGGCCGCCTTGGCCAGGGCCAGGTAGTAATCGCGGTGCGCGCCCCGGGCCTGGTTCACCGTTTCCTCGCCGTGGGTGTCCAGCTGGCCGGCCGCGTACTGGCGGACGGTCTCCAGCAGCCGGTAGCGGCCCGGGCCGGCCCCGGTGTCGTCGAACTGGACCAGGCTCTTGTCCACCAGCGCGCCCAGCAGCCCGGCCACCTCGTCCGCGGGCACCTCGCGGCCCGCGGCGACCGCCTCGGCCGCCGCCAGGCCGAATGCCCCGGCGAACACCGACAGCCGGGCCAGCACCGCCCGCTCGGCGCCGGTCAGCAGCTCCCAGGACCAGTCCACCATGGCCCGCAGCGTCTGCTGGCGCGGCAGCGCCGCCCGCGACCCGCCGGTCAGCAGCGAGAACCGCTGGTCGAGGCGGGCGTCCAGCTCAACCGCCGACATCACCCGCAGCCGGGCCGCAGCCAGCTCGACGGCCAGCGGAACGCCGTCAAGCCGCCGACAGATACGCCCCACTACCGCGGCAGTCTCCCCGTCTCCGCCCAGCGCCACCCCCTGCGCGGCCGCGCGGTCTGCCAGCAGCCGCACCGCCTCGGCCGCATGGATCACCCCGGAGTCAGCACCGTCGGCCGGGACGCTCAGCGACGGCACCCGGTACACCCGCTCTCCGCCGATGCCTAACGGCTCACGGCTGGTCGCAAGCAGCCCCAGGCCCGGGCACCCCCGCAGCAGCGCGTCACCCAGCTTGGCGCACGCGCCGATGACATGCTCGCAGTTGTCCAGCAGCAGCAGCAGGCTCCGCCCGCCCACCGCCTCCACCAGCGTGTCCAGCACCGGGCGGCCCGGCTCTTGGCGCACACCGAGCACATCCGCCACTGTCACCCCGACCAGGTCCGGACTGCCCAGCGGGGCCAGATCGGCGAACCACACCCCGTCCGCGCAGCAATCGGCCAGCCCGGCCGCCACCCGCAGGGCAAGCCGGGTCTTGCCCGCCCCGCCCGTGCCGGTCAGTGTGACCAGCCGACAGTCGCCCACCAGGGCGCGCACCTCGGCCAGCTCCGCATCGCGGCCGATAAAGCTCGACGCCTGCGCGGGCAGGTTACTCAGCGTCTTCGGGGCCACGAACTCAGCGCTTCTCGTCGATTTGCAGCCAACAGCTCCGGTCAGAAAGCCACCGGACTCCACAACCGAACGGCGCAAACATCATACGTCCGCCCGCCGCCACCGGAATGATCGCCAAGGTCGCTGAGGAGATACCCAGAACGTCCGTTCCAGCGTCAGCGGAGCTGGGTAAGGGCGTCGGCGAGCGGGGTGAGCACGGCGGGGTCGTGCGGTGGCGGGAGGATGACGATCGCCAGGTCCAGGCCCAGTTCGCCGAGCGCGGCCGCGGTGTCCACGACGGGCCCGGCATCGCCGTCGGTGTCCAGCCGGATGTGGCTGGAGAGCGTAATCTCCGTCGGGTCACGCCCGATGTCGTGGCAGTGGCCGTAAAGAACGTCGCGCTTGCGCGCGAACTCCTCGGGGGAGCCTCCGACGAAGTTCCAGTGCTGCGCGAACCGGGCAGCAGTGCGCAGTGTGCGCCGCTCGCCGCTGCCCCCAATGACGAACGGCGGGTGCGGCTGCTGTACCGGCTTGGGCTCGCAGCGCGCGCTGGTGAGCTGGTAGTACTGGCCCGCGAAATCTGTCGTCTCCCGCGTCAGCAGGCTGACGATGACCTGGCATGCTTCCTCGAACCGGTCGCTGCGCTCGGCCGGGCCGCCCAGTTCTATCCCGTAAGCGCCCGACTCCTCCTCATTCCACCCGGCGCCGATCCCGAGCTCGAGCCGGCCGCCGGACACAATGTCCAAGGTGGCGGCCATGTTGGCCAGGACCGCCGGATGGCGGTAGTGAATGCCGGTCACCAGCGTGCCCAGCCGGAGCCGGCGGGTCGCCTGCGCGAGCGCGGCGAGGGTCATCCAGCCCTCCAGGCACGGGCCTGCCGGGTCCGAGAAGATCGGGTAGAAGTGGTCGAAGGTCCAGCCCGACTCGAAGATGCCGATGTCGTCGGCTTCCTTCCACACTGCGAGCATGTCGGGCCAGGTGGTGTTCTGCGGGGCGGTCTTGAAGGCGAATCGCATGCCGCCCATCCTTGCAGAGCGGTCGAGCGCGCCAGCCGGTCCTGGCGTCCCGGCGGGTTAGCCGCGGAGCTGGTCGAAGGCGCGCTCGATGTGGCGAGCGAGGGTTCTCGGGTTGTCTTGCGCCGTGGCCTGGCCGGCGTAGAAGCACGCGAGCGCGATTTCTGCGGCCTGGCGGGCGGTCGAAGGGGCCGCCCCCCAGCTCTGGAGCCGGCCGGTGAGCGCGTCTGCGTGGCGGCGCTGCTTGACCAGGCTGCGGGCGTAGAGTTCCGGGTGGCTGCCGACCAGTTCCTGATGCCGCTGGTAAGCCGCGGGATCGGCGGTTATGCCCTCGACGTAGCCGATCACCAGCCGCCGGGCCGCGGCGAGCGCGGCGGTCATGGAGGACCCGATCCGCTCCGCCGGCGCTGGCGGGGACTGCGGGGCGTCGGCGATCGCCTCGGCAGGGTCGCTGAACAGGACCTCCTGTTTGTCGCCGAAGTAGCGGAAGAAGGTCGTTCTGCCCACCTCGGCGCGTTCGGCGATCTCGGTGACGCTGACGGCGTCGAAGCCGCGCTCGCTGAACAGGTCCAGTGCCGCGCGTCGGATCATCTCCTTGGCCCGGCGGCGCTTTCGCTCCGTCAGCGAGTCGCCCCGAGCCTGCTCATCGGCCATAGGCCCCACTCTAGGGCCTTGCTTGACATCGGAGCCCTATAGGTATCCAATACTATCTGGAACTGAGTATCAAATAGCGGAGGATCTCCGATGCGCGCAGCCGAGCTCGCCGACCAGACCAGCCGGTTCCTCGACCTCCTCGAAGCCGGAGACCGGGCGGGCGTGGCCGGCATGCTCGATGACCAGATCGTCTGGAGCGCCCCCATGTCCTTCGGCAGCGCCGGGGACGGTGAGCCAGCCCGCGGTCTGCGGGCCGTCGGGTCCCGCCTGGCCTCGATCAGCGGGCTGATGAGATCGGCCAGGTTCATCGATCGCCGGATCACCGCCTCGGCCGACGCAGCGACCACCTTCGTGCAGGCCAGGGGTGACTTCGTCACCGCAGACGGGCGGCCGTATCAGAACGTCTACGTCTTCCGCTTCGACTGGCGCGACGGCAAGATCGTGTCGTGGGAGGAATACGCCAACCCGATGACCATCATCAGGACCTTCCCGGATCAGTACGGCCGCCTGCTCGAGCCGCTACTCAACAACGACTGAGCGCGGCGCGTGACGGCCTACCTAATGCCCCGCGTGTGGGGTGTCCTGCCTGGTCGCCGGTCACTCTTGCGGCGGGAGTTCTGGAGCTTCCGGCGTGGCAGGTCCTGTGCCGGTAAGGGTGCCGAGCTCGGCTGCCACGTCGGAGGCCTCGGCCGCGCCTATACGCTGGAAGATTTCGAGCGCCTGCCGCAGGCTGGCCTCGGCCGTGGCGGAGCGGCCCCCGGCTAGGGCGCAGCGACCCAGGCCGGCCAGCGCGCGCGCCTCATCCCGGGAGCTGCCCATCTCGCGGGCCAGATCCAGAGCCTGCCGGAAGCACTCCTCGGATCGGTCCAGGTCACCGCGAATCCTGTTCAGCTCTCCGGCTTCGTCAAGCGCCTCGCACTCACCCTTCCGGTCGCCGAGGTCGCGGTAGATGGCGAGTGCTTCGTCCAGCGCCTGGGCCGCGCCGGGGTAGTCTCCGGTCTGAAGCCGCACCGCTCCTAGATGGGTGAGCGCGTCGGCCTGGCCCTGCCGGCGGCCGATGTCGCGGTAGATGCCCAGCGCTTCGTCCAGTGCCTGGGCGGCGCCGGGGTAATCCCCGGTCTGCCGCCGCATGGCCCCCAGGTAGCCCAGGGCGCCGGCCTGGCCCTGCCGGTCGCCGAGGTCGCGGTAGATGCGCAGTGCTTCGTCCAGTGCCTGGGCGGCGCCAGGGTAATCCCCGGTCAGCTGCCGTACGGTCCCCAGGTAGGCGAGGGCGCCGGCCTGGCCCTGCCGGTCGCCGAGGTCGCGGTAGATGCCCAGTGTTTCCTCTAGTGTCTGGGCCGCGCCGGGGTAGTCCCCGGTCTGGAGCTGCATGGTCCCCAGGTAGGCGAGGGCGCCGGCCTGGCCTTTCTGGTCGCCGAGGTCGCGGTAGATGCCCAGTGCTTGGCCCAGTGCCTGGGCGGCGCCGGGGTAGTCCCCGGTCAGCTGCCGTACGGTCCCCAGGTAGGTGAGGGCGCCGGCCTGGCCCTGGCGGTCGCCGATGTCGCGGTAGATGCCCAGTGCTTGGTCCAGTGCCTGGGCCGCGCCGGGGTAGTCTGCGGTCTGAAGCCGCACGGTTCCCAGGTCGGTGAGGGCGATGGCTTCGCCGGCATGGTCGCGGAGTGACTGTGCGGCTCGTATGGCGGTCGTGTGGCGGGTAATGGCATCTGCCCACGGGCCGTCGAGTTGCAGGAGAGCGGCCATGGCGGCGGTGAGTGCCAGGACCCGGTGATTCTGCTCGGTGCGGGTGACATGGTCGAGGCAGGCCAGCAGGCTGGCGCGTTCGGCCCGTGCCCATGCCAGTGCTTGGGTGTAGCCACGCAGGTCGGGGATTGCGGCTGGCGCAGGAGCGACGGCTTCGGGTGCGGTCCGGGACTGGCGGGCCAGGAACGTCTCGGCGGCGGCCGCGGTGTACTGGTAGTAGTCCAGCAGGTGCTCCAGTGCCCGTTCGCGATCGTCAGCGGGGTCGGTGGCAGCGAGGTTGCGGGCGTAGCGACGGATGAGGTCGTGCATTCCGTACCGGCGGTAACCGGTCTCGGTGAGCAGGCCCTCGCTGTGCAGGGCGTCCAGGCACTCGATCGCCTGCCGGAGGAAGGTTCCGGTGAGAGCGGCGGCGGCGAAGGCGTCGGTCGTGGTGCCGGGGTGCAGGCCGAGGCGGCGTAAGAACTGCTTCTGGTCGCCGGGCAGATGCCGATAGGACACATCGAACGCGGCGGCCACGCTGTCCTTTTCCGCGGCGAGCGTGAGCAGGCTCGCCTCAGTGTCGCGGGTCAGGTCGGCCATGGTCCAGGACGGGTGCCTGGCGTAGACGCGGGCCAGCAGCGAGATCGCCAGCGGCAGGTACCCGGCCAACTGGACCAGATCCTGCACCGCTTCCGGCTCGGCGGCGGCGCGGGGGGCCAGCGCCAGGAACATCTCCCGCGCCTGGCCCGGCGACAGGATGTCCAGCCGGACCGGGAAGACCGTGCCGGGCAGATCCGCCAGGTGCCGGCGGCTGGTGACCAGCACCAGGCAGCCCCCTTCGCCGGGGAGCAGAGGCGAGACCTGAGCGCTGGCGGCGGCGTTGTCCAAGACGAGCAGCGCCCGCTGCCCGGCCATCCTGTCTCGCCACAAGCTGATACGCCCGTCAAGGTCTGCGGGGAGGTAGCGGGGGTCAACGCCGGTGGCGGCCAGCAGGCCGGCGAGTGCGTCCTGCGGTGTCACCGGCTCCTGGCCGGGGGTGTGGGCGTGCAGGTCGATGAACAGCTGCCGATCGCTGAATCTGTCCCGTAGCAGGTGGGCGACGTGCACGGCCAGGGCGGTCTTGCCGACCCCGGGCATCCCGCCGATCGCGTGGATCGCCACCACCCCGCCCGGGCCGGCCGTATCGGCGACCGTGGCGGTAATGCGCCGCAGTTCGTCGTCCCGGCCAGTGAAAACCGCCGGGTCGGGCGGCAGCGAATACCTGATCTCCAGTCCCGACGGCGGCAGCGGGTGATGGTGGATGATCTGGGTGCCGATCTGGATGAGCGTGCTGGAGTCATGAGACTCGCCATGCATACTGATCCGCGTGCCGCCCGGCGGCTCCTCGGATGGCGCTTCCGGCGGGGTGGCGGTCACGGCTGGCCGTAGATGGTCTGGCTTCCGATCTGGGTAAAGGCGCTGGAGTCGTGGGAGCTGCCGGTCATAACGATGGTCCCGATCCGGGCCTGCTCGGCCGGGGCGAGCGCGGGCCTGAGGATCTCATCCAGGATTCGTCGCAGCTCACTCGCCAGCGCAGGATCGGCGCGCAGCAGGTCGAGCACCTTGAGCTGCCAGGTGCCTTCGAGGGCCGTCGTGACGGCGGCGTCACCCTCGCGGCGGGCCTGCATGGCCTTCTCGCGCAGCTCGTCCAGTTCAGTCCCGATCGTGCCGGCGTCATGTTGCGCCCGCGTCCGGTGCCACAGGGCGGTGAGTGCCTCGCGGACTTGCCCCCACGCATCTGTAGCGACCGCCGCGACCAGCGCCGTCCCGAACGCGGCCACTACCGCATCCATAACGGCCCCCTCCTTTAAGTGACAGCGCTCACTATTTGCTGATCGTCTTCCAACGGTAGCCCGCTGGCTCCTTTGGACAAAGCCAGCTGCGATTATCGTGAGTAACGCGACAAGAAGCACGGCTGAGCTGGCCGGGTAACGAGAAGCGGTCGCGGCGGCGAAGCCGGAGGGCTGTCTAGGTGAGCAAGTCCGAAGGGACGTGGGCAGTGAGCGAATTCAAGGTCGTCAATCCGGCTACGAACCAGACCGAGCGTGAGTTCGCCGCCGCGACTGACGCGGAAGTCGAGCAGGTGCTGGCACGCTCCGCCCGCGCGTACCAGTCGTGGCGGGCGACCGCGAAGGACGAGCGGGCCAGGGTCCTGCTGCGGGTGGCTGAGCTGTACAAGGAGCGCATCGACGACCTGGCCGCACTGATCACCCGGGAGATGGGCAAGCCTACCCGGGAGGCCAAGGGCGAGATCCAGCTAGTGGTGAGCATCTACCGGTACTACGGCAACCAGGGACCGGCGCTCCTCGAGGACACCCCGCTCAGCCCGCGGGCCGGAGGCAGGGCGCTGGTCCGCAAGGAGCCCATCGGTCCGCTGCTTGGCATCATGCCGTGGAACTACCCCTACTACCAGGTGGCCCGTTTCGCCGCCCCCAACCTGATGGCCGGCAACACGATCATCCTGAAGCACGCGCCGCAGTGCCCGGAGTCGTCCCTGGCGATGGAGCAGGCCTTCCGCGACGCTGGCCTGCCGGAAGACGCCTACATCAACATATTCGCTACCAATAGCCAGGTCGCGGACATGATCGCCGACCCGCGTGTGGCCGGCGTGTCGGTGACAGGCAGCGAGCGGGCCGGCGCCGCAGTCGCCGAGGTAGCGGGGCGTCATCTGAAGAAGGTCGTCCTCGAGCTCGGCGGATCGGACCCGTTCATAGTGCTCGACAGCGACGACCTCACAAGAACCGTCAAGGCGGCGGTGGCGGGCCGGATGGGCAATGCCGGCCAGGCCTGCAACGCCGCCAAGCGCATCATCGTCGTCGGTGATCTGTACGACCAGTTCGTCGACCAGTTCACCGCCGTGATGGCCGGCCTGCACCCGGGCGATCCCACGGATCCGGCCTCGGACCTGGGCCCGATGTCCTCGGAGGCGGCCGCCGATCGTCTCATGGGCCAGATCACCGACGCCGTCGACAAGGGCGCCACGTTGCGGACTGGCGGCAGACGGGTGGACCGGCAGGGGGCGTTCGTGGAGCCCACCGTCCTGACCGACGTGACCCCGCGCATGCGGGCTTACCACGAGGAACTGTTCGGTCCCGCGGCGGTCATCTACCGGGTCGCGGACGCCTCCGAAGCGGTGGAGCTGGCGAATTCCTCGCCGTTCGGGCTGGGCGGCGTCGTCTGCAGCGCCGACCCCGCCCGGGCCGAGGAAGTCGCCGGGCTGCTCGAGACCGGGATGGTGTGGATCAACAGCCCTCAGGGCTCGATGGCCGACCTGCCGTTCGGCGGCACCAAGCGCTCCGGCGTCGGCCGGGAGCTCGGCTCGTACGGCATCGACGAGTTCGTGAACAAGAAGCTGATCTACGCCCCGGCTCCGCGCTGACCTGGTGCCCAGTTGCCGGCGGTCACCCACGGGCAAGGGCCGAACTGCCTCTGACCTGGGCACCAGCGGGCACTGCGCCGGTTAGGTCTCGGCCCCGCGCGGGCTGGCCTCGCTGTCTTGCAGCGTTTGCGTGGCGAGTGCTTGCGCGAGCTCGTCGCGGGAGTGGATCCCGAGTTTCTGGTAGACGTGGCGGAGGTGGTATTCGACGGTCTTCGCGCTGAGGAACAGGGCGGCTGCGGTTTCTCGTGTCGTTCTTCCCGCGGTGAGCAGGAGCGCGATCTGCAGCTCTTGCGGGGTCAGTTCGTCGATTGTGCTTGGGTCCCGCCGTCGGCGTGTCTCACCCGTCGCCGCGAGCTCGACCCGGGCGCGATCGGCCCAGGGACGGGCGTCGAGGCGCTCGAAGGTGTCCGCGGCGGCGCGGAGTTGCTCGCGGGCGAGAACCCGGTTCCGGGCCCGCCGCAACCGCTCTCCATATGCCAGCCGTGTGCGGGCCGCTTCGAACGCGTCGGGTGTCTGCTCGTGCAGGCGCATCGCCTGCTCGAAGTAGGCAGAAAAGCCGGTGTCCGTGGCGAGCAGTCCCTGGCAGCGCAGCGCGCGGGCGAGCGGCCACGGCTGCCCTTTAGCGCTCGCCGCGGCCAGGTACTCGGCGGCGGCGCGGCGCGCCTCGTCGTTCATGCCGAGCCGGGTGTAGGCGTCGGCGAGTTCCGCTGCCGGTGACAGATCGGCGTCGGTGATCCCCAGATCGCGGAGCAACTGCTGCTGGTGCTCGAGGTGCTCGGCCGCGCGGGCCGCGTCGCCGAGTCCAAGTTCGAGTTCGCCGAGCGCCGCCGTCGCCCAGATCTGGTAGAGCCCCGTGCCGAGTTCATCGCAGAGGCTGAGCGCTTCGATGGCGCAGGCCCGGCATTCCTGTTCCCGGCCGCGGCGCGCCTGCAGCCAGGCCAGGCCGGCCAGGCCAAACGCCAGCTCAGACTGCTGCCCGCTTTCGCGTGCCAGGTCGATCGCTTCTTGATAGGTGGCCGCGGCGGCCGCCCAGCGGTCGGTGGCGGCCTGGTCGCGGGCGATCAGGTTGAGCACGAACGGAAGGGCACCGACCGCGGCGCGTGCCCGGGCGGCTCGCAGGGCGTGTTCGAGCAGCAGACGCCCGGCGTCAGCCTGCCGCAGGAAGAGCGGCCCGAGGGTCAGCCACGGGATCAGCTGGGGATCTTCGCGCAGGTCGGCTGAGCTTTCGGCGAGCGTGACCGCTTCGTGAACCGCTTGCGCACCGACCGCCGCGTTACCGCCCAGGATCCAGGCCATCCCGGCTGTCATCCCGGCCAGGAACCGGGCACGTGGCGAAGGGTGGGCGGGCAGCGCCGCCCGCGCCCGCTCGGCGGCCGCCAGCATTTCCGCCGTGTTGCCCGCGTAGAGGCAGGCGAAGGCGGCCTCGGCGAGCATCGCGACGGCCCGCTCGGGATCCGCCCTCCCGGCTGCCGCCATCAAGATCTCATGGCCGCGCATCACCGGACCGCATCGTGTCGCGATGTGGCCGCTCAGCTCATCAATCTCCACCAGCGTCACCGGGTCGCTGGCGGCTGCCCGGGCCTCGTCGAGCAGCGCGACCGCGCGGCCGGTGAAGCCGGCGAGCCAGCCGGTCTCGG
>JASHUI010000759.1:0-6566 GCA_030040095.1 Streptosporangiaceae bacterium
GCTGGCATATCTACTGCCCGATGACGAGCAGCCGATGGCAGAGCCGGAAAGCAGGCGGCCGAGGCCCCCGCACGGGGTGCAGCCCAAGGGTGCCCGCTGGCTGGGACGATCCCAACCGAGGAGGGGCTGACGGGCATCACAGGACAGGCCGGGGTCGGTCGCACTGCTAGCCGACGGGCGGCGGGTCCGGATCACCCGCAGCCTCCTCGGCGATCTGCTCCAGCCAGTCCCGGCTGGCCGCCGCGATCCTGGGCGGTATCCCGAGTTCCCCGAGCATGTCGGTCGCGGCGGCCATCTCGTCGGCCCGGCGGACCGCGTGCGCGATGCTCCCCTGCTCCAGGCGGTCGAGCATGGCCATGCCGATGTCCTCGGCGATGTTCTCCCGCAGCCAGCCCTCGCAGCCCGCGGCGCGGCCGGCCCGCAGCGACTCGGTGACCGCCGCGGCCATGCCCTTGTAGAACACGCTGCGGCACAGCTTGCGGCCCGCCGCGGTACCCGCGGGCCCCGCGATGGCCTCCGCCGTCCCGCCCAGGGCGACAAGGGCCGCCGCCACGTCGGCCGCGGCCGACCCGCTGACCAGCATCGGCGTGCGGATGCCGCGGCCGGGCACCGGCGCCATCATGGCCACGTCGGCGAACCCGATCCCCCGCTCCCCGGCCAGGTGCGCGAGCCGCTGCTTGAGGTTGGCGGACGAGGTGTTCAGGTCCGCGTACAGGACCGGCGGCGTGAGGCCGGGCAGGCTGGCGCGCAGCGCGCCCTCCGCCTCGTGCGCCGTGGTCAGGCTGAGCACGAGATCGGCCCCGGCGCAGGCCTCGGCGTCGCTGCCGGTCGCCACGATCCCGTCCGGCGCGGCCACCGCCGGGTCGTAGCCTCGCACCGTGACCCCGGCGGCGAGCAGGTCACGGCCTATGATCCCGCCGGCCTCGCCCAGCCCGAGCACCGCGACGACCCTGACGGCACCGCCGGCCGGGCTCACCGTGACCCCCCGCCAAGCCCCGCCGTACCCGCCTGATTCGCGACCGCGTCGTTCAGCACGGATCCAGACTGCCACCGGGCGGCCCGGCGCGTGAGAGGCGGCGCGTTCAATATCGTCGCTTGTCAGCCACGCGGGATGACCGGGAGCGTGATGTAGGAGGGATGCGCGCCGTCGTGGCAGATCGTCTGCTCGGCCACCACGAAGTCTCGTTCGGTGGCGGTCGCGGCGGGCGCGCCATTGCCCGGGTTGCGATCGAAGCACGGGAAGTTCGAGCTGGAGATGTCGACCCGCAGCCGGTGCCCCGCCTTGAACACCTGGCTCGTCGCGATCAGGTCGATCGAGTATTCCACCACCCGGCCCGGGGGGACCGGCTTCGGCTGGCCGGTGCCGTCGCGGTAACGGGCGCGGACGATGCCGTCGGCGACGCCCATCGCGCGGCCGTCCGGCCAGACGTCGACCAGCTTCGCGGTGAAGTCGGTGTCGGCCGCCGACGTCGCGGCGTGCAGCGTCACCGACAGCGGGCCGGTCACCTCGAGATCGCCGCGGAGCACCTCGCTGGTGAAGGACAGCACGTCCGGGCGGGCCTCGACCGCGCGCTGGTCGCGCGCGCCGCCCATCCAGCTCACCCCGCCGTCCGGGCCTCCGGCGGGGATCAGCGTCGGACCTCCGACGGTGGGCACCGGGTCGGCCGGGTCGTAGCGGAAGTGCGAGGCGAGGGCGTCCGGCCCGGGCGGCTCGGGCGACAGCGCCCCGGCCGGGTGCAGGTACCAGCGGGTCCACTCGGTGCGGGCGAGCGGCCAGTCGTCCTCGTCGCGCCAGACGTTGTCGCCCATCACGAACAGCTTGACCGCGGGACCATCCCAGTCGGCCGCGTCGCGGGCCTCGTCCGCGACGAAGCGGCGCAGGAAGGCGATCTGCTGCTGCTCGAGCCGGATGGCCAGCGCCGACGCGAGCATGCCGAAGTTCAGCTCGCCCGAGGTCCCGGTCTGGTCCGCGTGGGTCCAGGGGCCGACGATGAGGGCCTGGTTGCGCCGGGCGTGCTCGGTCGCGGCGGACCGGCGCAGCGTCTGGAAGTTGTCCAGCGTGCCGCCGAGGAAAAGGTCGAACCAGCCGCCGACGTGCAGCGCGGGGGCGGTGATCCGGGCTCGCCTCGCCGCGTAGCTCAGGTCGCTCCAGAACGCGTCGTGCCGCTCGTGATCGACCCACTTCTGCCAGGCGGGGAGGATCGCGCTGACGGCCGGCGCCTCGCGGACGGGCAGGCGGCGGTAGTCGGCGACCATGTCCGTCATGTGCCGCAGCAGCGGCGGAAAGTCCGCGGAGACGTCCTCGCCCGCCGCGGCCCGGTACTGCAGGGTCTGCGCCGACTTGAGCGTGTACCAGCCGAGCATCTGGCCCAGCTGCAGGGCGCCCTGCCGGTAGGCCAGGCCGCCGTAGTAGTCGGCCGGCGCGACGACCGGAACCAGGCACTTGAGCGCGGGCGGCGCCTCGACGGCCGCCGCGAACTGAACCATCCCCAGGTAGGACGGCCCGTACATGCCGACCCGGCCGTTGCACCACGGCTGCCGGGCACACCATCCGATCGTGTCCACGCCGTCGTCCGGCTCGTTCTCGAACGGCGTGAACTCGCCGTCGGACGTGCCCGTGCCGCGGCAGTGCTGCAGGACGACGGCGAACCCGGCCTCGATCGCCGGGAGCACCGGGGCCGTCCGGACCATCGGCTCCCCGTACGGGGTCCGCACCAGCAGGACCGGGAACGGCCCGCCCTCGGCCGGGCGGTAGATGTCGGCGCGCAGGACGGTGCCGTCCCGCATGGCGGCCGGCGCGTTGTGCTCGGCGAGCATCGGAGTGGATGGCAGGTTCAGCTTCGCCACGCTGGCGCTCCTCCTGATTGGCCTGGTGGGCACAGTCGTCCTGGTCGGTGGCTGAGGGCCGGGCTCAGCCGGCCATCTCCCTGGCCGCTGGCATGACCTCCTTGGCGAACAGCTCCAGGCTGCGCTCGGCCTGCTGGTACGGCATGGCGCCGAAGCTCGGCAGCACGATCAGCTCGAAGTCGCCGAGCACCTCCTTGATCGCGGCGATCTGGTCGACGATCTGCCCGGGCGTGCCCCACAACGCCGAGGCCGCGTAGGCGTCGGACGCCCTCTCCAGCCCGGCCGCGCGCAGCCCCTCGGCCAGCTCGGCGTAGCGTTCGTAGCCCGCGGTCGCGGCGAAATGCTCGCCCGCCATCTCGTAGTGGCGCACGTTGGAGGCGAAGAACGCGGCGATGTGCCGCCGGGCGCGGTCGGCGGCCACGCCCGGGTCCTCGTGGCAGTACATGTTGACGTTGAGCGAGATCGGCGGCGGCTCGGCGCCGTGCCGGTCGCGGTACTGCTCGCGGTAGCTGTCGTAGACCGGCATCGCGTCGCGGACCGGCCGGGTCACGATCGACATCAGCGACGCGCCAAGGTTCACGCACGACGTGACCGAATCGGGCGAGCCCGCGACGCAGTACAGCCGGCCCCGGAACGACCCGCGCGGGCCCGGCCGCAGCCGGGTGCGCGGCCGCGGATAGAACCGGCCGTCCCCCTCGATATAGCCGGTCTCCAGCGCCTGGATGATCATCGCTGACGCCTCGTCGAACCGGGCCCTGGACTCATCCATCGGCACCCCGAACGGCACGTACTCCATCCGGGACAGGCCCCGCCCCATGCCGAAGATCGCCCGGCCCCCGGACAGGATGTCCAGCATGATCATCTTCTCGGCGACCCGGAGCGGGTCGTTCCACGGCAGGATCACCGCGCCGGTGCCCAGCCGGACATGCTGCGTTCTGGCGGCCAGGTGCGCGAGCAGCACCACGTTGTCCGGGCACATCGCGTAGTCGTCGAAATGGTGCTCCACCGCCCACAGGCTGTCGAAGCCCAGCCGGTCGGCCAGCTCGGCGAGCCGTATCTCGCCCTGGTACATCTGCTCGTCGGACAGGTCGGGGTGCAGATTGCCGAACCCGAGGTTGACTCCGATGTGCAGCACGGCCGCTCCTCAATCAGGGTTCCTGTCCATAATTGCGCAAAATCCCGCTATCGGGCAGCTCTACCCGGCGCTGCCAAGGCCCGCGCTCCGAGCCAGCGCCACAGGCCCCGGCCGTTACGCTCCGTCTCTCCCACGCCAGCGGCGTTCGGCTAGAACGGGTCCGCCGCTCCGGCCAGCCGCGCCGCCTGGGCGGTGAGGTACTGCCGTTCGCGAAGGTTCGTGGCGCGGGCGGCCGCCGCGCGGAACTCGGCGGCCGCGGCCCGGACCTCGCCGGCCTGCTCCAGCAGGTGGGCGCGGACCGAGTGCAACCGGTGGTGGTCGCCGATCTGGTCGCCGAGGTCGTCGAGCAGCGCCAGACCGGCGGCCGGGCCGCCGGTCACGGCCGCCGCGACGGCCCGGTTCAGCCGCACCATCGGGTTGCCGGTCATCGACTCGAGCAGGCCGTAGAGGAACAGGATCTGCGGCCAGTCGGTCTCGGCGTGACTGACGGCCTGGTCGTGCAGGGCGGCGATCGACGCCTGTATCTGGTACTCGCCGACCTGGCCGTGCCGCAGCGCCCCGGTGATCATCTCTACCCCCTCCGCGATCAGCGGCCGGTTCCACCGGCTCCGGTCCTGCTCGGCCAGGGGGATCAGCTCGCCGCCGGGGCCCACGCGGGCCGGGCGCCTGGCGTCGGTGAGCAGCATCAGCGCGAGCAGGCCGGCCACCTCGGGGTGATCGGGCATGGCGGCGCGGGCGGCCCGCGCCAGCCGGATGGCCTCGCCGGACAGGTCCGTCCGGGCCAGGTCGGGCCCGCCGCTGGCGGTATAGCCCTCGTTGAAGAGCAGGTAGAGAACGTGCAGGACGAGACGTAGCCGTTCCGGACGATCGTCAGGAGACGGGAGCGTGAACGGCTCGCCCGACGCCTTGATCTTGACCTTAGCCCGGCTGATCCGCTGGCCCATGGTGGCCTCGGGAACCAGGAACGCGGCCGCGATCTCGCGGGTGGTCAGGCCGCCGACCGCGCGCAGCGTGAGCGGGATGGCCAGCGCCGGGGTGAGCGACGGATGGCAGCACATGAACATCAGGATCAGCGTGTCGTCGCGGCCCGGAGCCGGGTCCGGGCTGGCCGCCGACCACGACGCGGCCAGCTCCTCCCGGCGGCGGCGCGCCTCGTCACCGCGGTAGATGTTGGCCAGGCGGCGGGAGGCCACCCGGTTGAGCCAGCCGAGCGGGTTGTCCGGCCGGCCCTGGGCGGGCCAGGCAGCGGCGGCGGCGATGAGCGCCTCCTGCACCGCGTCCTCGGCGCTGGCGAAGTCCCCGTGGCGTCGCACCAGCGCGCCGAGGACCCGCGGCGCCAGCTCGCGCAGCAGGTCCTCGACGTCAGGCGCCGTGGTCACCTCGGCCGGGGCGCGGCGTCACAGCTCGGGGTCGGGGGCGCTGAGCACCTCGCGCACCTCGATCGGCTGCCGGATCGCCACGCCGCCCGGGCCTGGCGCGGCCGACGCCCGGGCGGCGATCTCGACCGCCCGCTCGGCCGTCTCGACGTCCACCAGCCGGTAGCCGGCCAGCAGCTCCTTGGACTCGGGGAACGGCCCGTCGGTGACCACCGGGGCGCTGGCGCCGTCGCTGATCACGAACTTGGCCTGCTCCGGGCCGGCCAGTCCCTGGGCGTCGACCAGCTCGCCGAGCGCGGCGAGCTCGGCGTTCAGCGCCTGCTGGAAGGCGATGTGGGCGCTGATGTCCTCCGGGCTCCACTCGGTCATCGGCGGGCAGCCCGACTCGACCGGCCCGTAGTTCTGCAGCAGCATGAATCGCATCGCTCCATCCTCCCTGGTTGATGCCCTCGTCACCCAGGTGTCACCGCTGCGGTCCGGTTCTCGACATCGGCCGGGCCCGCGGACCGCCGGCACCCCGTCCGGAATCGCTGCGGCCGCTGATGCTATTGATGCTAAACAACAGTTAAAGTGTGACTTAAGTCATAGTAGCGTTTAGAGCAGTTTCGGCGCTGCCGTGCCTGTTTGTGCGGCACGGTAGTGACCCGACAGCACCCAGCGTGCGCGGCGGCCAGCCCTGGTATCCGTTGCCCTGAACCGCACGGCGTCCGCACGCGCCGGTCCCCTGGGCTCGCCTGGGGCCCGGTATTCCGGTGACAGCCGCCCGACCGAAGGCACAGCAGTGTCTCGCACCGCCGGCAGGCATTCGAGGGGACGGCCCTCGCCCGGCGAGCCCTGGCCCGCCGAGACCGCCATGACGGCCGGGCGCCGCAGGCCGGCGCCCGGGTCGGGGCCGGTCGGGCACACGCGACGGCACAGGCGGCTCACCGCCGCCCTGGTCGGCTCGACCCTGCTGGTCGCCGCCGCGGTGCCGGTGGCGATCCACTGGCGCGCGTCGGCCTCGCGGCCCGCCGTCCTGGACCAGACGCAGGCGCTCAGCTCGCCGAGCGTTACCACCGGCTCGCCGCAGACTCCGGGCGGCGGCGGCCAGGTGACCTCCGGCGGCGGCGCCGGGCTCCAGCCCGGCGCCGCTAGCTCGTCTCATGACCAGTGGTCACCGGTCCCGGCGGCCAAGGTCACGGCCGAGCGGATCGCCGCCGCCCGGCGCA
>JASHUI010000760.1:0-9266 GCA_030040095.1 Streptosporangiaceae bacterium
GTCCATGGGCCAGATAATTGATGCCACCGAGAATTCAAAATAACCCCCCAGCGGTATAATGGACACCCATCCGGGGTATTGCTAATACCACCCGCCGGTATACGGCCAGGCACCAGCATTGGCGCGATGCAAGGCGCCAGGAACCCATGGTGCACAGCCGCGGCGCTCGCCCGGCGCCCGCCCGGCGTCAGCCGGCCAGCTCGTACCCGGCCTCGTCCACCGCGGCCCGCAGCGCCGCCATGTCCGGCGGCGGGTCCGCGGTCACCCGGACCGTCCCGGTGTCAAGCTCGACCTCGACCACGCTCACCCCGGGCAGGCTCCCGATCTCCTGCCGCACGGCGGAGACGCAATGCTCGCAGGTCATCCCCTTGACTGTGATCACGATCGGGTCCACGGTCAGAGCCTATCGCCGGGCTCTAAGCTGTCGTCCAGGAGGCGTCAGGTGAGGTCGTGACAGCAGCGCAGACCAGCGAGGTCGGACTCGCCGTGCAGGGGATGACCTGCGCGGCGTGCGCGGCCAGGATCGAGCGGAAGCTCAACCGCCTGGGCGGCGTCGTCGCCGTGGTCAACTACGCCACCGGCCAGGCCAGGGTGACGGCGCCCGTCGGCATGCCCGCGGCGGAGCTGGTCGGGGCGGTGGAGGAAGCGGGCTACTCGGCCACCGTGATCGCGCCCGGGCCGCGGACGCCGGAGGCGGACGCCGACGGGGCGCAGGCCCGCTACCTGTTCCGGCGTCTGATGCTGGCGCTGGCGTTCTACATACCGCTCACGGATCTGTCGGTCCAGCTGTCGCTGTTCCCGCAGTTCCGGTTCCCCGGATGGCAGTGGCTGCTGGTGGCGCTGGCCGTGCCGGTCGCGCTGTGGGCGGCCTGGCCGTTCCACCGGGCCGCCCTGCGCGGCCTGCGCCACGGCACGTTGTCGATGGACACGCTGGTGTCGCTGGGCGTGATCGCCGCCTGCGGCTGGTCGGCGTACGCGATGTTCGTCCTGGACCGCGGGCCTTCGAAGGCCAGCGGCTGGTACGAGCTGGTGCACGCATCGGGCGGCGGGATCTACCTGGAGGTGGCGGCGTCGGTCACCACGTTCCTGCTGGCGGGCCGGTTCTACGAGGCCCGGGCCCGGCGGCTGGCCGGCGACGCGATGCGGGAGCTGGCCGCGGCGGGCGCGAGGGACGTGTGCGTGGTCGAGGACGACGGGACCGAGCGCCGCGTTCCGGTGGCCGAGCTGCGGGCAGGCCAGCGTTTCGTGGTGCGCCCGGGTGAGCGTGTCGCCGCCGACGGCGACGTGCTGTCCGGGCAGTCCGCGGTCGATACCAGCATGATGACCGGTGAGTCGGTCCCGGCCGACGTGGGCGAGGGCGACCAGGTGACCGCCGGGACCATCGCGGTCGGCGGGCGGCTGGTCGTGCGCGCGGTCAAGGTCGGCCAGGATACCCAGCTCGCGCACCTGGTTGCCCTGGTCGAGCGGGCCCAGACGCAGAAGGCCGCCGTGCAGCGGCTGGCGGACCGGATCGCCGCGATATTCGTCCCGTCCGTGCTGGTCCTCGCGGCGGTGACGCTGAGCGCGTGGCTGCTGGCGGGCGCCCCGGCGCAGCGGGCGTTCAGCGCGGCCCTGGCGGTGCTGATCATCGCCTGCCCGTGCGCGCTGGGCCTGGCCACCCCGGCGGCGCTGATGGTGGCCTGCGGCCGGGGCGCGCAGCTCGGCATCTTCATCAAGGGCTACCGCGCGCTGGAGTCCTCGCGCGCGGTGGACACCGTGGTGCTGGACAAGACCGGGACGGTCACCACCGGGGTCATGGCGGTCACCGCCGTGCTGCCGGGACCGGGGATCAGCCGCGAGACCCTGCTCCGGCGGGCCGGCGCGATAGAGAGCGCCTCCGAGCACGCCGTGGCCGTCGCGATCAGCGCCGCGGCCAGCGCCGAGCTTGGCCCGCTGCCCGAGGTGACCGGCTTCGAGGCGCTGCCGGGCCTGGGTGCCCGCGGGACCGCGGACGGGGAGCAGATCCTGGTCGGCCGGGAGCGGCTGCTGCGTGATCGCGGGATCGCCGTTCCGGCCGGCCTGGACGACGCGTTCCGGCCGTGGCAGCAGGCGGGCTGCACGATGGTGCTGGTCGGCTGGGACGGGCAGGTGCGCGGGGCCCTGGCGGTGGCCGACACGGTCAAGCCGTCCGCCGCCGCCGCGGTGGCCCGGCTGCACGGGCTCGGCCTGCGCACGCTGCTGCTCACCGGCGACGGCGAGAGCGCGGCGCGATCGGCCGCCGCCCAGGCCGGGATCGACGAGGTGATCGCGGGCGCGCTGCCCGCCGACAAGGTCAGCGTCCTGGCGGACCTGCGGGCCGCCGGCGCGACGGTGGCCATGGTGGGGGACGGGATCAACGACGCGCCCGCGCTGGCCGCCGCCGACCTGGGCCTGGCCCTGGGCTCCGGTACCGACGTGGCGATCACCGCGGCCGACCTGATCCTGCTCCGCGACGATCTCGGCGCCGTCCCCGACGGTATCGGGCTGGCCCGCGCGACGTTCACCACCATCCGGCGCAACATCGTCTGGGCGTTCGGCTACAACGTGGCCGCCATCCCGCTGGCCGCCGCCGGCCTGCTCAATCCGATCATCGCGGCCGCGGCGATGGCCCTGTCCTCAGCGTTCGTGGTCTGGAACAGCGTCCGGCTGCGCCGGTTCGCCGCCCCGGGCCCGGACCGGCCCGGGTCCGGGGTCGTCGCCGCCGAGGGTGGCGCCGTCGCGGAGCGGGCGGACCGAGCGCGCGTAGACCGACAGCCAGCCGCACCCGCCCGGTGAGGCCGCCGGGCGGAACCGGGCCCGGCGGCGGGCCAGTTCCTCCTCGGGTACCTCGAGCTCGATCGTGCGCGCCGCCACGTCGACGCTGATCATGTCGCCGTCGCGGACCAGCCCGAGCGGGCCGCCGGCCGCGCCCTCCGGGCTCACCTCGGCCACCGAGATACCCCTGTTGACCAGGCCGGACAGCTGGCCGTCGGTGATCATCGCGACCTTGTCCCCGAGGCCGGCTCCGTCGAGGGCGAACACGAACGCGGAGGTGAACCCCATGCCAGGGGCGCCGCGCAGCCCCAGTCCGGTCAGCACCAGGGCCTGGCCGGGCCGCACCTGGCCGGCCCTGATCGCGGCCAGGCCCTCCTCACGTGAGCCGAACACCTTGGCCGGCCCGCGGAACCGGTGCGGCCCGTCATCGGCCACCGTGCGCTTGGCCACCGCGCCGTCGGGGGCCAGCGACCCGCGCAGGATGACGATCCCCGGGTGGCGGGCCAGCGGCCGGTCCAGCGGAGCGATCACGCCGGAGTCCACGGCCCCGGCCGCGTCGATGGCCTGGCCCAGCGTCGTCCCGCCCACCGTGAGCTGGCCGGTGTCCAGCATCGGGCGCAGCTGGCGCAGCAGCCCCAGCGCACCGCCCGCCGCCTCGAACTCGTCGATGCCCCGGTCGCCGTTCGGCTTGACCGCGGCCAGCAGCGGTACCTGGGGGGCCAGCTCCTCGAACAGCGCGTAGACGTCGACGTCGCGGCCGGCCTCGACCGCCACCGCCTGCAGGTGCTTCAGGGTGTTGACCGAGCCGCTGACGGCCAGCATCGCGGTGACGGCGTTGCGGAACGCGGCCGGGGTCAGGATGGCGCGCGGCCGGACGTCCGCGGCGACCAGTTCGACGATGCGCCGCCCGGCGGCGGCCACGACCCGCCACATTCGCGGGCCGTTGGCCAGCGTCGGCGTGCTGCCCGGCAGCGCCATCCCCAGCGCTTCCGCGGCGATGTGCATCGAGTTCGCGGTGCCCATGCCGGCGCAGACGCCGGGCCCGGCCACCGCGCACGAGGTCATCTCGGCCAGCTCGTCGACGGTCATCGCCCCGGTGGCGACGTGCCCGGCGTAGCGGAACACGTCCTCGAAGTCGACCTGCTCGCCGCGGTAGACCCCGGACGGCTGGTAGCCGCAGGCCACGATGATGGCCGGGATGTCGAGCCGGCCCGCCGCCATCAGGTGGGCGGGCGTGGTCTTGTCGCACGAGGCCAGGCACACCATGCCGTCGAGCAGCGCGCCCTCGACCGCGACCTCGATGTCGCTGACGATCAGGTCCCGGCTGGGCAGGATGTACTGCCCCGCCCGGCCGGCGCTGGTGATCGCGTCGCTGGGCGCGGCCGTGCGCACCTCGAACGCGATACCGCCGGCATCGGCGATGGCCTGCTTCAGCGGGCCCACGATGCCGTCGAGATGGCTGAAGCAGCTGGCCAGCGCGGAGGAGCTGTTGACGATGGCGATCTTCGGCTTCTGCATGTCCTCGGCCGACAGCCCGAGCGCCGTCCACTGGGCCCGGCGCATCGCCCAGGGCGTCGTGCCGGGCTCGAAATTGCTCCGGAGCTCGCGCACGCTAGGTCTCCCGGCCGAGGTAGGCACCGTTGCGTTCAAGAATGTCCTGCAGGGCGGCAACCTCGACGGCGCCGCAGTCGACTGCCGCGGACAGGGCCAGGCCGGCGGCGGTGCCCGCGGCCTCGCCCATGGCGAAGCACGGCCCGGTCACCCGGGCGGCCGACTGGGCGCCGTGGGTCATCGAGGCGCACCGGCCGATCACGTAGAGGTTGCCGACCCGGGCCGGCAGCATCATCCGGAACGGCAGCTGGTTGAATCCGCGCGGGTTCTGCCCGCGCGGCCAGCGGAACTCCACGGTGCCGGCCACGTGCGCCTCGACCGGCCACCCGTTGACCCCGACCGTGTCAGGGAAATCGGCGCAGCCGAGCACGTCGTCCTCGGTCAGCCGGTACTCGCCGATGATCCGCCGGGTCTCCCTGATCCCGATCTGCGGTGCCAGGTCCACGATGTAGGAGTCGCCGAAGCCAGGGGCGTGATCCCGGATGAACGTGAACGCGTCCAGGGCCTGCTGCCGGCCCTGCAGCTCGCCGTGGGTGAGCTGGTCCACGTCCGTGCCGTCGACCGCGCTGCCGTCCGGGTTGCTCAGCTGGGTCAGGTTGGCCCGCCACTCCAGCGGGTTGCGCTGCGGGCGCACGATCGGCTTCTTGCGCGGGAACCTGTGCGTGCCGGCCTGTTCCGCCGCGTCCATCAGCCGCTCGACCGTCCGCCACGGCTTGTCCCCGGCCGCGCGGGCGTCCACGCCGTTGATCCGGAACATCAGCGACGGGTAGAGCAGCTCGCCGGACTTCTCGAACGGCACCCCGGCCCAGGCCGACACGTCGCCGTCGCCGGTGGCGTCGATGAACACCCGGCCGCGGATCGCGGCCCGGCCGGACTTCGACTCGATGAACACCGCGCCGATGGTCCGCTCGTCGGCCATGGCCAGGCCGACCGCCAGCGCGTGGAACAGCAGCCGGGCGCCGGAGCCGGTCACCAGCTCGTCCGCGGCGATCTTGTAGCTGGAGATGTCGAACGCCTGGGCCAGGATGCCGTCGTTGATGGTGAGGTGCGGCCGGGCCAGCCCGTCCAGCTTGACCAGCCGGTCGAGCAGCTCGTCGGCCAGGCCGTGGATCACCTGCCGGTCCTCGCCGTGCACCCGGGCGTGCAGGCCGCAGAACGTGCTCAGGCCGCCGGCCGTGCCCGCGCCCCCGAGGAACCCGTATCGCTCCAGCAGGATCACCGACCGCCCGCGCCGGGCCGCCGCGCTGGCCGCCATGATCCCGGCCGGCCCGCCGCCGACCACGACCACGTCGAACTCGCCGTGCACCGGCGTGGCGCGGCCGGGCTCGGTGATCGTCGCCGCGCCGGGCATACCGGGCCGGCTCACTCGGCCGCGGGGTGCGGATCGCCGGCCGGGAGGACCACGCGGTCGAGCGTGTACCGGGTCGGGGCGAGCGCGTCGGTCATGATGCCCTCGATCACCGGCAGCGGGACCAGGCAGTCCGCGCAGGCCTGCGGGCCGGCCTCGATCTGGATGAGCACGCGGTCCGGCTCGGTCACCGACCAGAGCAGCCGGTAGCCGTCGGCGGCCAGCATGTCCCGGAATCCCCGCAGCGCGGCGTCGAGCGCCGCCGTGCCGCCGCCTGCCGTGCCGCCGCCTGCGGTGGCGCCGTCCGGCTCCGGTGTGCCGTGACTCATGTCGCTGCCTGCCTCTCGTCTGTCACCCGGACGACGGCCGGGGGGCCGCCGCGCGGCCCGAAGGTCTCGACGACCGCGGAGACGCCGGCGTTGTTGGCGCCGGCCACCACCACCAGCACGGCCTCGGCCGAGTTCAGCACCCGGACCCGGTCTGGCTGGCCGCCGGCCGCGGCCTGGTCCGGCATCGCGTCCGGGTGATCGGCCGGCATCCGCCAGCGGGTCTGCCGCGCGATGGCGTCCTTGCCCACGGCGGCGAGCTCGGCCCGGCTGCGCACCGCGTGGTCGTAGATGAACCGGCTCAGGCCGGCCTTGCTCCAGCCGGCCCGGGCGAGCAGTTGCGCGTGCTCGGGGCCGAGCACCACCAGCGCGCTGATGGTCTCGTGGATCAGCGCGCCGGTTCGCGAGATCGTGCCCGCGATGTCCAGCGCGAGCTGCTCGGGCACGGTGGTGTGCCGGGCCTCGATGTGCACGCAGGACCGGATCACCATCGTGGTCACCGCGCTGTCCGACGGGTCCAGGCCGTGGTCGGCGTGCAGCGGCGGCCACGGGCTCTCCTCCTCGTTCTCCGCGATGCACGCGGTGTACTTGGCTGGGGTGCCCTGGGTGGCCTGGTCGAGCTGGTGCGGGCGCAGGCCGAAGGCGTTGATGGCGGTCAGCCGGATGGCCCGGCCGATCGTCGCGTTGGCCCGGAACCCGGAGCCGAACACGTTCCCGGCGGCGTTCAGCCCGATCCGCCGGCGCACCGGGCCGTTGACGATGAGGAACGGCGCGGTCCCGGTCGTGCTCTGCCAGATCCCGCGGGTGGCGTACCCCTCGGCGTTCAGCGACTCCCAGGCGGCCAGCACGACGGGGAAGTACTCCGGGCGGCATCCGGCCAGCCCGGCGTTGATGGCGGCCAGCCGGACCGTGCACCGCCGGTTCAGGTGCGGCATCGAGAACACGACCTCGTCCGGGTCGCGGCTGGTCTGGGCCAGGAACTCGGCCAGGTAGGACTCGGTGACCGGGACCACCGGCAGCCCGTCGGTCCAGTCGCGGTCCGCGTAGTACTCCATGGCCCGGCGGACCTCGGCGGGGTCGGCCAGCGGGGCGTCCTCGCCGACGGCGGCCGTCACGTCAGGACTCCAGGCCCAGGATCCGCAGCACGCCGGGCAGCACGTCCCGGGCCCGCCCCTCGATCTGCGCCTGGTCCAGGCTCGCCACCGGGTGCGGCACGGTCACGAACTCGAACCCGGGAAAGCCGTAGACCTTGGCCATGGCCCGCGCCGGGGCCAGGAAGCTGTCCGTGCAGATGGTCACGGCGGGCACCCCGGCCCGCTCGAGCAGGATCCCATCGGCCAAACTGGCCGCGCTGCACGAGCCTCAATCACCGATGCCCGCCACCGCGAAGTCGCAGTTGTGCAGGATGCGCTGGATCAGGCTCTCCTCGGCCGGCGTGCCGAAGTAGCTCTTGGTGTACAGAACCGTCGCCCGCAGCCCGTGCCGGCTGAGCAGCTCCCGGCCGACGGCCGACAGGAACGCGGAGGCGTTCGGCTTGGTGTTCTCGAGCAGGCCGGCGGTCAGCCCGCGCAGGCTGCTCAGCCGGGGGGCCAGGGTGGTGTCGACGGCCCGGTCGTCGTCGCCGGTGGGGTCGAGCAGCTTTTCGGGTCCCAAATCCCACCAGCTCCCGGGCGGCGTGACGGCGTGATACCCGCGCTCAGTCAAGCACGGCGACGGCTCTGCTGACAAGATTGTGAACATCAGCCCGAGCCCGCCGGGGATGGCCGCCGTGGGCGTTGAGACATATACTGCACGTGTATCACTGCGTTGCCGGGATGGGGTGACGAAGTGACGGGAGTGCAGCGATGTCCGTTATCGGAGAGCCGAAGGCGGCGGCCGGCGGGGCCGGTGACGGGCCGGCGGCGCGACCATGGATCGGGCTGTACCTCTCTGAGCCCGCCCGCGGGCTGGCCCAGTTCGCGGGCCTGGGGCTGTCCGCCCCGTGGCTGTCCGCCGCGCCGCGCGGCGACGGCCACGGCGTCCTGGTGCTGCCGGGGTTCCTGGCCTCGGACTCGAGCACCGCGCTGCTGCGCTGGTACCTGAGCTGGCTGGGTTACACCGTGCGCGGGTGGAACCTGGCCCGCAACGTCGGCCCGACCCACCGGGTGCTGGACGAGCTGCCGCGCTCGCTGGAGTCGCTGGCGCGGGAGACCGGGGGTCCGGTGTCGCTGGTCGGCTGGAGCCTGGGCGGCATCTACGCCAGGGAACTGGCCCGTGAGCTGTCCGCGATGGCCCGGCAGGTGATCACGCTGGGCAGCCCGTTCGCGCTGAGCGACTCCAGGCAGAGCCGGGCGCACCGGGTATACCAGCGCCACGCCCACCTGCACGCCGAGGACCGGCTGCCCACCCGCGAGGAGCGGGCCCGGCCGCTGCGGGTTCCCTCGACCGCGGTGTTCTCGCGGCTCGACGGCATCGTGTCCCGGTCGGCCTGCACCGAGCCGGAGACCGACCGGCACGACAACGTCGAGGTCCGCTGCGGTCACCTCGGCTTCGGCGTGGACCCGGCCACGCTCTGGCTGATCGCCGACCGGCTGGCGGTCCCGCCGGGCCGGTGGCGCCGGTTCCGCCCGCCCCCGGCGCTGCGGCTGCTCTACCCCGGTCGCTGACCGGGAGCCGCCATGCAGCAGCTCACCGGCCTGGACGCGGCCTTCCTGGCCCTGGAGACGGCCAACGCCACCGGCCATGTGGGCGGGGTGTGCGTCCTGGACCCCCGCGGGGCGCCCGAGCCGCTGACCCTGGCCCGGCTCACCGACGTGCTGGGGGAGCGGCTGGCGCTGGTCCCGGTGCTGCGCCGCAAGCTGCAGAACGTGCCCCTCGGCCTCGACCAGCCGTACTGGGTCGACGACCCGGACTTCGACATCGAGTACCACATCCGCGAGATCGCGCTGCCGCGTCCGGGATCGGACGCCCAGCTTGCCGAGCAGGTCGCCCGGCTGCACGCCCGGCCGCTGGACCGCAGCCGCCCGCTGTGGGAGATCTACCTGATCACCGGCCTGGCCAGGCGCAGGGTCGCGGTCTACTCCAAGATCCACCACGCCGCGATCGACGGCGTGTCCGGCGCGGAGCTGCTCACCGTGCTGCTCGACCTCAGCCCGGACGGGCGCCCGCTGCCGGCCGCGGTCCCGTTCCGGCCCGGGCGGCCGCCCGGCCCGGCCGAGCTGGCCCGGCTG
>JASHUI010000761.1:0-6115 GCA_030040095.1 Streptosporangiaceae bacterium
CGTCCCGGCCGCGGAGTCCCCGCCGTCGGGCGCGCCTTCCTCGCCGCCCGTTTCATCCGCCGGCGGCCCGGCCGGCCGGGTCGCGGCTCGGCGGCCCCGCCGGAATAGCCTGCGGCCGTGGCCCCCCGGTTCCGTGCCATCGGGGCCTGATCCCTGTCCGGCCTCGGCCGGGTTTCCGGTTATGTCAGCGGCGTGGCCGACCGCGGCCGACCTGTTATCACTGTCCGATTCTCTATCGAATCGCTCGGTTTCGAGCATCCGGGCAATCTCCCGTCGTACTCCCGGGCACGCGGGCCAAAGGCCGACCCGTTCGCGCCGCGCAGGAGTTGTTCGTACGCGGTGGCTGACACGACGGGTGCCGCGGTGCCGTTAGCGGCGGCGGTGTCCGTGTGTCCCAAGCGCGTTTCCCATTCCTGTCCTTCGGCCGGGGCCCCGCCTGGAGGGGTGGGCACCGGCCCGGCCGCCACCGGTCGGGCGGGCTCCACGGCCAGCGCCCCGGTTTCGGCCTCCGTGCCAAGCGGCCCCTGCGCCAGCCGGGTCACCAGGGGTGGTGACGAGGGCGTCAGGGCCGCCTTTGTGCTAGCCACCTGGCTGAGCGCAGCCAGGATGTCGTCGGGCCGCACGGCGGGGGTCACGTGCCGTACGACCATGCGAAGTATCACACCGTGCGGGTCCGCCTCAGGCGCGGGCGGCTCCAGCTCCAGCCTGACCACGGCGGCGCGGGCGTCGAGCCGCCGGATTCCCTTGCTGGTGAGGCGCTCCACCACGATGGTCTCCGCGGCCAGGAACGCCTGTACGGCCCGGGCCGCATCGGCCCGGGCCACGCCCGGCAGGACCGCCCGCCACTGCGACCCCTCGAGTCGCAGGGCACCCGTCCTGCCCGGCCCGTCAGCCAGTTCCAGAACCTCGATCACGTCAATCCCGTCCGGCAGGGCGGCGTCGAGCCGGTCCCTCACGTCCGATACCGGACACGCGCCGGTCAGCGAGATCTCCAGGTACTCGGCCTCGCTCGCGGTTCCCGTCGGAGCTCCGCCCGCGTACGAGATCTTCGGATGCGGCGAGAACCCCGCTGAGAATGCGACGGGCAAGCCGGCCCTCCGCACTCCCCGCTCGATCGCACGCGCGATGTCCCTGTGGCTCGCGAAACGCATCCTGCCTCTCTTAGCGTACCTGATCACCAGGCGCTGAGCCACGGGCACGGGAGGTGGGCCGGCGGGCACGGGCCGTGACATCTACGCTCCGTTCCCGGGCATGCGGGGACGGGCGCCGACGGGGGTGCCGGAAACCGGAGTCAGCGGCAGGAGCCTGGCGCCGGTGGGGCCGGCCTGGATCTCGGTGCCCATCGAGGGGCAGACGCCGCACTCGAAGCACGGGGTCCATCGGCAGTCGTCGACTTCCTCGGCCCCGGCCGGGTCGATCGCGGCCAGCCAGTCCTGCCAGAGCCAGTCCCGGTCCAGGCCCGCGTCCAGGTGGTCCCAGGGCAGTACCTCCTGGTACCCGCGCTCCCTCGTGGTGTACCAGGCCAGATCGACGCCCTCGCCGGCCAGGGCCTGCGCGGCGCAGCGCTGCCAGCGGTCGAAGGAGAAGTATTCGCTCCAGCCGTCGAACCTGGCCCCCTCGGCCCAGGCCGCCCTGATCACCTTCGCCACCCGGCGGTCGCCGCGCGACAGCAGGCCCTCGACCATCGACGGCTGCCCGTCGTGATAGCGCAGCCCGATCGACTTGACGTAGGCCCTGTCGGACCGCAGCGCCGCGCCGAGCGCCCGGAGCCGGTTGTCCACCGTCTCATGGTCGCACTGCGACGCCCACTGGAACGGGGTGTGCGGCTTGGGCACGAAGGCGCCGATGGACACCGTGCACCGAATGTCGCGCCGCCCGGTGGCCTGCCGGCCGGCCTCGATCACCCGGCGGGCCACCCGGGCGATCGCGACCACGTCCTCGTCGGTCTCGGTGGGCAGGCCGCACATGAAGTACAGCTTCACCTGGCGCCACCCGCTGGCGTACGCCGTGGTGACCGTCTTGATCAGGTCTTCCTCGGTGACCATCTTGTTGATCACCTTGCGGATCCGGTCGGTGCCGCCCTCCGGGGCGAACGTGAGCCCGGACCGGCGGCCGTTTCGGCTCAGCTCGTCGGCCAGGGTCACGTTGAACGCGTCGACCCGGGTGGACGGCAGGGACAGGCCGGTGTTCGTCCCCTGGTAGCGGTCCGCGAGACCGGTCGCGATCTCGTTGATCTCGCTATGGTCGGCGCTGGACAGCGAGAGCAGGCCCACCTCGCTGAAGCCGCTGGCGGCCAGGCCCGCCTCGACCACCTCGCCGATGGTGGTGACCGTGCGTTCGCGCACCGGACGGGTGATCATCCCGGCCTGGCAGAACCGGCAGCCGCGGGTGCAGCCGCGGAAGATCTCTACGCTGAGCCGCTCGTGCACCGACTCGGCCACCGGCACCAACGGCTTGCGCGGGTAGGGCCAGGAGTCCAGGTCCATGACCGTGTGCTTGGCGACCGCCCTGGGGACCCCGGGCCGGTTCGGCGTCACCCGGGCGATCGGGCCGTCGGGCAGGTAGTCCACGTCGTAGAAGCGCGGCACGTAGACGCCGCCGGCGGCCGCCAGCCGCAGCAGCAGGCCGTCCCGGCCGCCGGGCCGCCCGGCCCGCTTCCAGTCCCGGATCAGCTCGGTGATGGCGAGAACGGCCTGCTCGCCGTCGCCGAGGACGGCGCCGTCCAGGAACTCGGCGATCGGTTCCGGGTTGAACGCCGCGTGCCCGCCGGCCAGCACCACCGGGTCGTCCGGGCCGCGCTCGGCCGAGGCCAGCGGGATCCCGGCCAGGTCGAGGGCGGTCAGCAGGTTGGTGTAGCCGAGCTCGGTGGCGAAGCTCACGCCGAGCACGTCGAACGCCCGGACCGGCCGGTGAGCGTCCACGGTGAACTGCGGCACCCCGTGTTCGCGCATCAGCCTCTCTAGGTCAGGCCAGACGCTGTACGTGCGCTCGGCCAGCACGTCGTCGCGTGCGTTCAATATCTCATAAAGAATCTGAATGCCCTGATTGGGCACCCCTACCTCGTAGGCATCCGGATACATCAGGGCCCACCGGACGTCGGCGGCATCCCAGTCCTTGACCACGGAGTTCAGCTCGCCGCCGACGTACTGGACCGGCTTGCGCACGTGCGGCAGCAGCGGTTCCAGTCGTGGGTAGACGGACGAGACGGGCATCGTCACAGCTTACCGATGCCGGGCGCGGGCCGGTTGCTGGCGCGGGTTGGTGGCGCGGGCGGGCGCCGGCCCGGATAACCCGACCCGTTAGCGCCCGCGGCGTTGCGGGCAGGTAGCCTGGTGCGGCCCCGCGGTGCCAGAACGGCGTCTCGCAGCTTAGATGACCACAGTCGTGCCGGGGGCGTCCGCGGGCCATCTACAGTGTGAACGCTTGCTGTCCTCCGGACACCGAACACGCCTGCCGCGTCGATGAGAGGGTGGGATGCAGATCACGTGCACGGGCCATGCCGGCCTGCATATCGAAACCCGCCGCGGGACGATCCTGTGCGACCCCTGGAAGAACCCGGCGTACTTCGACTCGTGGTTCGTGTTCCCTGACAACACTGACCTGGACTGGGACCGCTACGGCGACGTCGACTATCTGTACGTGTCCCACCTGCACAAGGATCACTTCGACCCGCAGAACCTGAGCGAGCACGTGTCCCGGGACGCCACGGTGCTGCTGCCCGACTTCCCCGTGCCGGACCTGCGCAATGAGCTCGAGGCGCTGGGCTTCACGAAGTTCATCGTGATCCCCAGCGGCAAGGAAACCGAGGTCGGCGGCCTGCGGCTGATGATCCAGGCGTTGCAGTCCCCGGCGGACGGGCCGCTGGGGGACTCGGCCCTGGCCGTCGACGACGGGACGGCCAGGATCCTGAACCAGAACGACGCCCGGCCGGTGGACCTGGACGCGCTGCAGTCGTTCGGCCCGTACGACGTGCATTTCCTGCAGTTCTCCGGGGCGATCTGGTGGCCGTGGGTCTACGACCTGCCGCAGGCCGCGCTGCGCTCGTTCGGGGCGACGAAACGGGAGACCGGCATGGACCGGGCGACCCGCTACGTCAAGGCGATCGGGGCCAGGTACGTGGTTCCCTCCGCGGGCCCCCCGTGCTTCCTCGACGAGGAGCTGTTCGCGTTCAACGACCTGAACTGCGATTCGTGGAACACCTTCCCCGATCACCCGGTGTTCCTGGACTACCTGCGCGACAAGGGCATCGAGGGCGGCACGCTGCTGACCCCGGGCGCGGTCCTCGACGTCGACCAGGACCACTGCGAGGTGCGCTGGCCGACCACCATGGAAGAGGCCATGGTGCCGTTCACCGACAAGCGGCGCTACCTGCGCGACTATGCCGCGCGGAAGCGGGGCCAGATCGAGGCCGACAAGCGCGCCTGGCCCGTGCCCGGCATCGACGTGCTCGCCGAGCTGAAGAAGTGGTTCGAGCCGCTGCTCGAGCTGGCCGGCCACATCCGGGCCGGGATCGGCGGGCCGGTGCTGCTCCGGCTGGGCGACGGGCGGCCGATCGTCATCGACTTCCCGGCCGGCGAGGTCCGGGCCTACGCCGGCGAGACCTGCCGGTACCAGTTCACCTTCGCGCGCCCGCTGGTCGAGCGCCTGATCGCCGACCACGAGGTCGACTGGGTCAACAGCCTGTTCCTGAGCCTGCGGTTCCGGGCCAGTCGCGTGGGGCAGTACAACGAGTACCTCTACACGTTCTTCAAGTGCCTGGCACCGGACCGGCTGATGTACGCGGAGGGCTGGTACGCGGACAAGGCCCACGACGAGGGGGACATCCAGCTGGACGGCTGGATCGTCCAGCGCCGCTGCCCGCACCTGCGGGGCGACCTCACCCGGTTCGGCGAGATCTCGGGAGCCACCCTGACCTGCAAGGTGCACGGCTGGCAGTTCGACCTGGCGACCGGCCACTGCCTGAGCACCGACGACGACTCCTACCGGCTGCGCTGCCGCCCCGCCACGGGCTCCGGTTCGGGCTAGGCGAAGACGTTGCGGTGCCGGTGCACCGCCTGGAGCACGCCGATCGCCAGCATGTCGACGTACATGGCCGACCCGCCGTACGAGACGAACGGCAGGGGCAGGCCGGTGACCGGCATGATGCCCACCGTCATCCCGATGTTGATGAACGACTGCACCGCGAACCAGATCGCGATCCCCGACGCGAGCAGCATGCCGAACTGATCGTCCGCCCGGGCCGCGATCCGCAGCGCCCGCAGCAGCAGGATGGCCAGGAGCAGGATGATCACGGCGGCGCCCGCGAAGCCGAGTTCCTCCCCCGCCACGGCGAAGATGAAGTCCGTGTGCTGCTCCGGCACGAAGTTCCCGGCGATCATCGAGCCGTGGAACAGGCCCTGGCCGAACACGCCGCCCGATCCGATCGCGATCTTGGCCTGCGCGGCGCTGTACCCGGTGCCGGCCGGGTCCGCCGACGGGTGAATGAACGCGGTCAGCCGGCCCAGCTGGTATGCCTTGAGCAGGTGCAGCTTCAGCACCGCGAGCACCGTGAGCGCTCCCCCGGCGAGCAGCCCGGCCAGCCAGTACAGCCGGATCCCGGACAGCGCGATCAAGCCCAGCACGATCACCAGGATCAGGATGGTCACGCCCAGGTCGGGCTCCTTGATGATCAGCACCAGCGGCACCAGGGCTACGGCGGCGGTCAGGCCGACCGCTCGCATCCTGGGCCGCGGGCCGGCGCGGTGGGGATCGCTCAGGAACATGGCGGCGAGCAGGATGACCGCGAGCTTGGCCAGCTCGGACGGCTCGATCTGGTAGCCGGCCGGCAGCGTGATCCACGACTTGGAGCCGTTGACCGGCGTCCCCAGCGGGCTCAGCGCGGCGATCAGGCCCAGGATGGAGATGCCGTAGATCACCGGCGCATACAGCCGCAGTCGCCGGTAATCCAGCAACGCCGTGCCCACCAGCAGGATGAGGCCTATGACGATGGCCAGGACCTGCTTCACGAAGTAGGTGCGCGGGTCGGCCCCGCGGGTGGCGGACCAGACCAGCAGCGTGCCGAGCAGGCTGAGCGCCAGGACCGTGGCGAGCAGGATCCAGTCCAGGTGGCGCAGCG
>JASHUI010000079.1:0-2619 GCA_030040095.1 Streptosporangiaceae bacterium
GGCCAGCAGCTGGCCCGTGAGGCGGGGCGCGGCTGAGGCCGTAGCCTTGGCTCGTGCAGGAGATCGCCGTCTTCAGCGGGAGCGCGCACCGGAGCCTGGCCGAGGAGATCTGCGCCCACCTCGCAGTTCCGCTCCATCCGGTCAGGCTGACCAGGTTCGCCAACGACTGCCTGGAGGTTCAGCTGCAGTCCAACTGCAGGGAACGCGACGTTTTCTTGATCCAGCCGCTGTGCGCGCCGGTCCAGGAGCACCTGGTCGAGCTGCTGCTCATGCTCGACGCCGCGCGGGGAGCTTCCGCGGCGCGGGTCACGGCCGTGATCCCGCATTACGCCTATGCCCGGTCGGACAAGAAGGCCATGCCGCGGGTGTCGATCGGCGGCCGGCTGGTCGCGGACCTGCTGGTGACCGCGGGCGCGAGCCGGATACTCACCATGACCTTGCACGCGCCGCAGGTGCACGGGTTCTTCTCGGTCCCCGTCGACCACCTGCACGCCCTCCGCGAGATCGCCGGGCACTTCCGGGAGCAGGACCTCACCGGCGCGGTCGTGGTCTCGCCGGACCTCGGCAACGCCAAGCAGGCCTCGGTGCTGGCCCGGATGCTCGGCCTGCCGGTCGCGGCCGGCGCCAAAGAGCGGCACAGCGACACCCGGGTGACGATCAGCTCGATCATCGGCGACGTGACCGGCCGGGACGCGATCATCCTCGACGACGAGATTGCCCGCGGCACGACGATCCTGGAACTGCTCGAGCGGCTGCGCGAGAACGGAGCCCGCTCGGCCCGCATTGCGTGCACCCACGGGCTGTTCTGTGACGGGGCGCTGAAGCGGATCGCGTCCCAGCCGGAGGTGGCCGAGGTCGTCTGCTGCAACACCGTGCCGATCCCGGAGTCCGAGCGCGATCCGAAGCTGCACGTGATCTCGCTCGCGCCCGCGCTCGCCGAGGCGATCCGCCGCATTCACGAGGGGGAATCGGTCAGCGCGCTCTTCGACTCGCCCGCCTAGTGTTCCCGCCCGGCACCCCAGCGCTACGGTGCCGGCCACACGTAGATGTGACCGTTGGCGTCACCGGCTGCCAGATATGTGCCGTCCGGGCTGAAGGCCACAGAGAGCACGCCCTTGCTGGCGGGATCGCTCAGCACCTGGGTGACCCTGTGCAGGCCCAAATAGATGTCTCCGCTCGCGTCGGCTGCCGCTATTACTCGCCCGGACAGCTTGACCGCCACCGATTCGATGCCCTTGCGGCCCGTGCTCGTCATCGAGGCTGCTGCTCCGCTTGTACGGACGACTATCCCATTCGAGCTGGCCGTCCATTCGTATACATCGCCGTCGGCGTCGCCGGCCACCACGAGCTGGGTGCCTGGGATGAATGCCAACGACCTGATGGCGCTGCCGGACGGATCAGCCAGGTGCATGGGCACGGGCTGGTGGATCCACAGGTAGATGTTCCCGTTGGCGTCCCCTGCGGCTAGCAGCGTATTGTCCGGGTTGAAGGCCACCGAGGTGACGCCTTCGCTGCCGGGATCGGGCATGGCGGGACCAGCCAGGCTGTAGTCGCCGCCGCTCGACTGCCACGCATAGACGTTCCCGCGGGCGTCGCCCATCGCAAGGAACTTGCCATCGGAGCTGAATGCCACCGACCGGACACCGCTACCAGACGGATCGGCCAGGCTTTGGATCAGGTTATTTCCTGCCCACAGGTAGACATGCCCGTTGGCGTCCGCCGCGGCCAGCAGGGTGTTGCCGACGTTGAAGGCCACCGAAGTCACGCCCTCACTGGCAGGATCGGTCACCGAGTTGGCAACCTGCCAATTGCTCGTCCGCCATACGCGGACGACCCCATTCGCATTCCCAGCCGCCAGGTACTTGCCGTCGGAGCTGTAGGCGACGGTGTCCACCCCCGGGCTCGCCAGTGTGATCAGGTTGCTGGCCGCCGCAGCCGACGGGCCGGGTGCGGCCGCGGAGGCTGACACTTTCGGCATGCTCGTGCTCTCCGCTGAAGGAGCCGAGCCTCCCCCTCGTGCGGCTAAAAGAAGAAAGATGCCGCCGATGACGGCGGCCACAATAGCCCCTCCCGCCCCTATCCAGGCGGCTGTATTGCGGTCGGCTCGGCTGCCTTTGCCGCCCTCTGAGCTACCCTGTGACATATTCGCTGCTCGCAAACCACATTGAGTCAATGGGTGGATAATGGCGGAAGCGGGAGATATTTCTATCTGCCATAATCCGTTACAAGAGCACGTATCGTAGCAGACCGGCGGAGCCGTCCACCTGTTTTCAGATCCGTTTCAAAGTCGTGACGGCTCCCGCACCTCGTCGCGCCCAAATCGCTCTACCCTGCCGCCATGGCCGAACGTCTCGGCTAGGCGCGGCCGGAGGCGCGCGATGCCCACGCGGCAATCTGGGCGCGCGAGCTGAAGCCCAGCTTCAGCAGGATGTTGGCGACATGCCGGGCGGCGGTCGCCGGGCTGATGCCCAGCTCCTCGCCGATCGCCTTGTTGCTGCGCCCCGCGGCGATCAGGGCGACGATCTCTCGTTCCCTGGGAGTGAGCCCGCCCGGCGCGCTGTCGCCCTGGGCCCTGGCCCCCGGGCCGCTGCCGTCGCCGGAGGCGGCCGCGGCCGGGCC
>JASHUI010000762.1:0-2503 GCA_030040095.1 Streptosporangiaceae bacterium
GGCGCCGGCCGAGCCCGCGGCCCCGGCTCTCGCCATGGGTCATATCGAAGCCCCTCTCTGGGCTGGGGGTGGTCGTGACCCTCATCCTAGGCTGGCGGTCCCGCGCGGGCGCGGGCCCGAGTGACGGACGACGCGGGGGCCGCCCAGCGTTCCCGCGGCCAGCGGGTCGCTCGGGCCGGCCTGGGCTCCGTCTCCGTTACCGTCTCCGCTACCGTCTCCGTCTGCGTCCCCGGCTCCGTCCTCGACGGCCTGCCTGGCGAACTGGGTGTGATAGAGCTCGGCGTACAGGCCGCCCGCGTCGAGCAGCTCCTGGTGCGTCCCGCGCTCCCTGATCTCGCCCGCGTCGATGACCAGGATCTGGTCCGCCTCGCGGATCGTGGACAGCCGGTGGGCGATGACCAGCGATGTCCGGCCCGCGAGCGCGGTCTTGAGCGCCCGCTGGATCGCCGCCTCGGATTCGGAGTCCAGGTGCGCCGTCGCCTCGTCGAGCACCACGATCCGCGGCGCCTTGAGCAGCAGCCTGGCCAGGGCGACGCGCTGCTTCTCCCCGCCGGACAGCCGGTAGCCCCGATCGCCGACCACGGTGTCCAGGCCGTTGGGGAGCGAGGAGACCAGGTCCCAGATCCGGGCGGACCGGCACGCCTCGACCAGCTCGTCCTCGGTGGCCTCGGGCCGGGCGAAGAGGAGGTTGCTCCTGATCGTTTCGTGGAACAGGTGCGCGTCCTGAGTGACGACCCCGACGATCTCGTGCAGCGACTGCAGGGTCAGGTCGGCGATGTCGTAACCGGCGATCCGCACCGTCCCCGAGGTGGGATCGTACAGACGGGGGACCAGGTGGGTGATCGTGGTCTTCCCGGCCCCCGACGGCCCCACCAGGGCGGTGAGCTTCCCGGCCGGGGCGGTGAAGCTGATGTCGTGCAGGACCGGCGCGTCGTCGGAGCGCTCGGGCCGGGGCAGCGCGATGGATTCCAGCGAGGGCAGCGACACCTCCTTGGCGATCGGGTAGCGGAAGGAGACGTGCTCGAAATCGATCCGCGGCGCGGTGCCGTTGCGCAGGACCGACTCGGGCAGCGGGTGGGCGTCCGGACGCTCCGTCACCAGCGGCTTGAGATCCAGCACCTCGAAGATCCGGTCGAAGCTGACCAGGGTGGTCAGGACCTGGACCTGGAGGCCGGATATCCCCTGAATCGGGCCGTACAGCCGGTCCAGCAGCGTGATCAGCGCGACGAGAACGCCCACCTGGAACACGTGATTGACCACGAGATAGCCGCCGAAGCCGAAGGCCAGCGCGACGATGAGCGAGCTGAGCAGGCCCAGGCCGATGCCGAGCAGGCGGCCGACGACGCTGGCCCGGACGAGGATCTCGCGCAGCTGGCCCGACTTGCTGGCGAACGTCCACTCCTCGTCCCGCGGCCGCCCGTAGAGCTTGGTCAGCATCGCCCCGCCGATGTTGAAACGCTCGTTCATCAGCGAGCCCATCTCGGCCTGCAGCATCATCGTCTGCCTGGTGAGCCGCTGCAGCCGGGTGCCGACCACCTTGCCCGGCCAGATGAAGAACGGGGCGATCGCCAGCGCCGCCAGCGTGATCTCCCAGGAGAGGTAGAACATCGCGGCCAGCACCAGGGCCAGGGTGAGCACGGTCGACAGCGCGCCCGTCAGCAGTCCGGTCACCGCCGACTGCGCGCCGGCCACGTCGCCGTTCAGCCTGCTGACCAGGGACCCGGTCTGCGACCGGGTGAAGAAGGCCAGTGACTGCTGGCGCACGTGCCCGAAAACCTCGTTGCGAAGATCATAGATAAGGCCCTGGCCCAGCCGCGCGGACGACCATGTCTGGATGTAACTCGTCACCGCGTCGAGAATCGCCAGCCCGGCGACGACGGCGGACAGCCATATGATGACCGACAGCCTGCGGCGCAGGATGCCGTCGTCTATAACCAATGCGAGCACCAGCGGGTTGGCGACGCCGGACACGCAATCAACCACCGTGGTGCTCAGAAGGAGGGTCAGCAACCAGCGGTAGCGCTTCATATAGGGGAAAATGCGCTTGATCGTTCCCGGCCTGATTTGCTGGAAGGTCAGCGGACCATCGAAACGGGCCAGCCTGCTTCCGGCCTGTGGTCCCATCATAGGGCCGAGATCCTCCTTTACTCCTGCGTCAGATCGCCGTCCACTACGATGTCGCCCTCGGATTAACGCGCGCCTTCGGCTTTAAACGAGACCGGGTGCTGGCTGCCGTTGGGTGTGCCTTATCGAGTATCCTCTGCGTCGGCCAGGTTGACAACGGCGCCTGTCGGCTCCTAAACGTGACGCGCGCGCTTTTCAACCTGGAATTCGAAGGGCGTGCCGGCGTCCCCTGCCGGTCCGCCGAAAGATGGAGGCGGCATGAGCGGGGCGGCGCCCTGGGGCGAGGATCGGTTGCTGGCAGCGCTGCACCAGGGCCGGGCCGAGCTCAGCGTGGGCGGCCGGTGCCTGCGGGGAGACGACCTGGCCGGGGCCGCCGGGG
>JASHUI010000763.1:0-4467 GCA_030040095.1 Streptosporangiaceae bacterium
CGCGATGGCGGAGAACATCCGCTTCGAGCCGGGCGAGACCAGCAAGGACGACGCCCGGCGGGCCGGGCTGGCCCGGCGGCTGGCGGCCCTCGCCGGGCCGGAGGGGCGCTACGTCGGCGACGGGTTCGGCGCGCTGCACCGCAAGCACGCCAGCGTCTACGACCTGCCCGCGCTGCTGCCGCACGCCGCGGGAGACCTGGTGCTGGCCGAGGTCGCGGTGCTGCGCCGGCTGACCGAGAACCCGCGGCGGCCCTACGTGGTGGTGCTCGGCGGGGCGAAGCCGTCCGACAAGCTGGCCGTGATCGCCAACCTGCTCGGCAGCGCGGACCGGCTGATCATCGGCGGCGGGATGTCGTACACGTTCCTGAAGGCGGAGGGCTACGAGGTGGGCACGTCGCTGCTGGAGGAGGACATGATCCCGCGGGTGTCCGAGCTGCTCGCGGAGGCGGCCCGGCGCGGCGTCGAGGTGGTGCTTCCGGTCGACCTGGTCGGGGCCACGTACTACGGCGCCGACGCCGAGCACGAGGTGTTCCCGGTCGGCGAGTTCCCGGCCGACCGCGAGGGCCTGGACATGGGCCCGGCCACCCGGGAGCTGTTCGCGGCCAAGCTGGCCGACGCGAGGACCGCGTTCTGGAACGGCCCGGTCGGGGTGTTCGAGTTCCCGGCGTTCGCGGCCGGCACCCGGGCGGTGGCCGAGGCGATCAGCAAGGTGGACGGGCTGACCGTGGTCGGCGGCGGAGACTCGGCGGCGGCGGTCCGGATCCTCGGCTTCCCCGAGGGCTCGTTCGGCCACATCTCGACCGGCGGCGGGGCCAGCCTCGAGTACCTCGAGGGCAGGGAACTGCCCGGCCTGGCCGCGCTGGAAGCCGGATGAGCCCGGCGGCGGGCAGGAAGCCGCTGGTCGCCGGCAACTGGAAGATGCACAACACCCACTTCGAGGCCATCGCGCTGACCCAGAAGCTGGCGTTCGAGCTCAAGGACAAGGACTTCAACGCCGCGGACGTGGCCGTGCTGCCGCCGTTCACCGCGCTGCGCAGCGTGCAGACCCTGATCGACGGCGACAAGCTCCGGCTGGCCTTCGGCGCCCAGGACATCTCCCCGCACGACGACGGCGCCTACACCGGCGACGTGTCCGGCCGGATGCTGGCCAAGCTGGGCTGCCGGTACGTGCTGGCCGGCCACTCCGAGCGGCGGCGCTACCACGGCGAGGACGACGCGCTGATCAACGCCAAGGTGAAGGCCGCGCTGCGGTCCGGGATGACGCCCGTTCTCTGCGTGGGCGAGACGCTCGAGGTTCGCCAGGCGGGCGAGGCGATCGGCCACACGCTGGCCCAGCTCGACGGCGGCCTGGCCGGCCTGTCCGGCGAGCAGGTGGCCGGCCTGGTCGTGGCCTACGAGCCGGTGTGGGCCATAGGCACCGGCGAGGTGGCCACGCCCGAGGACGCACAGGAGGTCTGCGGCGCCATCCGGCGGCGCGTTTCCGCCGTTCACGGCGACGAGGTGGCGGCCAGTGCGCGTATCCTGTATGGCGGGTCGGTGAAGTCAGACAACATGGCTGCGATCATGGCGCAGCCGGACATCGACGGCGGGCTGGTCGGCGGCGCCAGCCTCGATGCCCGGGAATTCGTCAGGATCTGCCGGTATCGTGAACTGAGCGCCTGAGCGAAACGCCCGGAGGGGACCAGAACCAGCAGTGACCATCGCAATCGCTATCGTCCTCATCATCACGAGCCTGCTCATGGTGGTGCTCGTGCTGCTGCACAAGGGCAAGGGGGGCGGCCTGTCGGACCTGTTCGGCGGGGGAGTCTCGTCGACCCTGGGGTCATCCTCGGTTGTGGAGCGGAACCTGGACCGGATCACGATCTTTACCGGGATCCTCTGGTTCCTCTGCATCGTCGCGCTCGGCCTGCTGTACAACCGCTGACGGCGGTGGCGGTCAGGCCGGCAATCTCTTCATGCATGCCAGTATTCAGCAAGGGGTGACCAGTGAGCAGTGGCAACGCGATCCGCGGCAGCCGTGTCGGCGCAGGTCCCATGGGCGAGGCCGAGCGGGGCGAGGCCGCGCCCCGGGTACGGGTCTCGTTCTGGTGCTGCAACCAGCACGAGACCGTGCCCAGTTTCGCTAGCGACGCCGCCATCCCCGAGACGTGGGACTGCCCGCGCTGCGGCTTCCCGGCCGGGCAGGACCGGGACAACCCGCCGGCCCCGCCGCACGCCGAGCCGTACAAGACCCACCTGGCGTACGTGAAGGAGCGCCGCAACGACACCGACGGCGCGGCGATCCTGGCCGAGGCCCTGGACCGGCTGCGCCGCGGCGCCTGACTCCCTGAGCTATCCCGCCAGGGGCTCGGCCGGCACTCAGTGCGCGAACCCGCCGCGCTGCCGCTCGGGCCCCGGCATCAGCGGCGCGGGCGGGTGCGGATGCGAGTCGAGCACTCCCACCTGGACCCGGAGGTCCTCGAGCAGGCTGTCGGCCAGGTCCATGCTGAGCCCGTTCCGCACCACGATCCGCAGCACCGCGGTGTCCTGCATGTTCTCGGGGAAGGTGTACGCCGGAACCAGCCAGCCGCGCTGCCGCAGCCGCTCGGACAGGTCGAACACCGTGTATCCGGAGGCGTCCGGGTCGCGCAGCTTGAACGCGAACACCGGAAGCTCGCTGCCGTCGGTGAGCAGCTCGAACGGGCCTATCGCCGCGATCTGGCCGGACAGGTGCATGGCCACGTCCTGGCAGACCTGCTGAACGCTCCGGTACCCATCGAAGCCGAGCCGCAGGAAGTTGTAGTACTGGGCGGCGACCTGCGCGCCGGGCCGCGAGAAGTTGAGCGCGAACGTCGGCATGTCCCCGCCGAGGTAGTTGACCCGGAACACGAGGTCCTCGGGCAGCGCGGCGGCGTCCCGCCAGACCACCCAGCCGACGCCCGGGTAGACCAGGCCGTACTTGTGACCCGAGGTGTTGATCGAGGCGACCCTGGGCACCCGGAAGTCCCACACCAGATCCGGCTGCAGGAACGGCGCGACGAACCCGCCGGACGCGCCGTCGACGTGGAGCGGGATATCCAGGCCGCGCTCGGCCTGGAGCCTGTCCAGCTCCTGGCTGATCTCCAGGACCGGCTCGTAGCTGCCGTCCATGGTCGACCCGAGCACCGCCACCACGCCGATCGTGTTCTCGTCGCACCGGGATGCCGCCTCGGGCCCGGTCAGGTGCAGCCGGCCGGGCTCCATCGGCACCAACCTGGGCTCGACCTGCCAGTAGCGGCAGAACTTCTCCCAGCAGACCTGGACGTTGGCCCCCATCACCAGGTTGGGCGCCGCCCCGGCCGCCTGCCGCCGCGCCCTCCAGCGCCAGAGCAGCGCCATGCCGCCCAGCATGCAGGCCTCGCTGGACCCGGTGGTGGAGCAGCCGATGCCGGTCAGAGACTCCCGCCCGGCGGTCCCGGCCCGGGCCGTCGGGGCATGCCAGAGGTTGGCCAGGATGTTCACGCAGCGGCGCTCGAGCTCGGCCGTCTGCGGGTACTCGTCCTTGTCGATCATGTTCTTGTCGAAGCACTCGGCCATCAGCTGCTGGGCCTCCGGCTCCATCCACGTGGTCACGAACGTGGCCAGGTTGAGCCGCGCGTTGCCGTCCAGGATCAGTTCGTCCCTGACCGCCTGCAGCGCGGTTCCGGGCAGCAGGCCCTGCTGCGGGATCCGGTTGCGGGGCACGCTCAGCCGTAGCTCGCGCACGTAGACCGGGTTGATGTCGAGTTCGGCGTCCGCGTCCGCCTCGTCGACCTTGCTGTGCAGTGCCATTCGTCGCTCCCGTCTGGTTAGGGGGGCCGGTGGCCTGGCCAGGCGCCGCGGTCAGCCCGCGGCGCGCGAGTACCGGCAGAACAGGAAGCCATCGTCTTCGAGCGCGTGGGCCAGGCCGAGGCCGGTCGGCGTGCCGGCGCCACCCGGCGCCACCAGGATCCTCCCGGCGCTGCCTCCCTCGAGCACCGGGCTGACCGTCAGGCAGAGCTCGTCCAGCAACCCGGCCGCGACGAACTGGCCCAGCAGCGTCGGGCCGCCCTCGACCAGGATGCGCCGCAGGCCGCGGTCGGCCAGCACGGCCAGGACGTCGCCCGGCGAGACCGTCTCGCCACCGGTCACGGCCAGGTCGGCGTGCCTGGCCACGGCGGCCCGGCGAGCCGGGGGCGCCGCCTGCGTGGCGATCACGATCGTGCGGGCCGACCGCGGTGCCTCGGTCAGCAGCGCGTCGTCGGCGGGCAGCGAGAGCTCCCGGGTGACCACCGCGATCGGCGGCGTGGGCGCCCGTCCCCGACGTAGCTCCGGCCAGACCTCGCTGTCGCGGACCGGACGGTACCGCTCGGCCCGCGCCGTGCCCGCCCCGGCCAGGATGACGTCGGCCAGGCTGCGCAGCACCTTGAACACCGCCCGGTCGGCGCCACCGGACAGGCCGCCCGAGCGCCCGTCCAGGGAGCTGGCGCC
>JASHUI010000764.1:0-3048 GCA_030040095.1 Streptosporangiaceae bacterium
GAGCCGTGCTCGCGCACGGCCCAGTCGCCCAGCCACCGCTCGTCCTCCGGCGCCAGGTCCGGTTCGCCCCGCGGGTCCCGGCCGGCCCGGGCCGCGATGAGTTCCTGTGCGTCGGCAAAGTTGATCTCCGGGATTTGGTCCGGGACGGCGGGCGGTTTCAGGCCAAGCTGCTCCAGCGCGCCGTGCGCCCGCCCGGCCACGCCCGCGGCCATCCCCGCGATCGCGTCCCGCAGCACCGACATCACGTCGTGGTGGTCGGCGATGAAGCCGAGCTCGGCGTCGAGGCTGGTGTACTCGGCCAGGTGGCGGGCGGTGTCGTGCGGCTCGGCCCGGAACACCGGCCCGACCTCGAAGACGCGCTCGAACACCCCGACCAGTGCCTGCTTGTAGAACTGCGGGGACTGTGCCAGGTAGGCGGGGCGGCCGAAGTAGTCCAGGCCGAACACGTTCGCCCCCGACTCGGTGGCCGACTCGACGATCTTCGGGGTGTGCACCTCGGTGAAGCCCAGCCCGTCCAGAGCCGCGCGGAAGCCGGCCACGCTGGCCGCCGAGATCTCAAACCCGGCCCGCAGCGCCGGGTGGCGCAGGCTGGTGGGCGCGTGGTCCAGGATCGTCGGCAGAGTGGCCGCGACCACGGGCCGGTACAGGTCGAACGGGGGCGGCGTGGCCGGGCCGGATAGCGGCGAGACGGTGGGCCCGGTCAGCTCGACGCCGCCCGGCGCCTGGTCGTTGGCGACCACCGTGCCTTGAACCTCGAGCACGGTTTCCTCGGTCAGGCCAGGACCGGAGGAGACGTCGCGTTCAATTCGACTGGGCAGAACGACCTGAGCCAGACCGGAACGGTCCCTGATGATCAGGAAGGTCACGGATTTCAGCTCGCGCCGACGGTGCAGCCAGCCGGCGATCGTGACGTGCTCGCCGACGTGCTCTGGCAGGTCGGCGGCCATGACGCGGGAGATCATCGCACCCCTCCGGGGTTTGCTCGACGACCCCTTGGGAGTGCGGGCGAGAAGGGAACTCGCGGTGCCACCGCACTTTCGCCGCCCCGCGGCGGCCTCGTTCCGGCCCGGTCACGGGGGCCAGCCGGCGGGGCATGGGGCGTGCCGCCGGCTGCGGCCGCCGTTCCTCCCCGCGCTCAGGAGGGTCTTCGCGACGGGGCGCGAGGCCGCCCTCACAGCGCCCGGCGGCTCTCTCGGCTCGCGTTGTCCCGCGCTACTTGTCTCCGTCAACGCGTTACCGGCCACGATAGCCGTCGGCCTCGTGTGCGAGAACCGCTATTGCGGCGGCAGGAGCGGGGCTGCGGTCCCGGCGGCCAGGACGATGACCCGGCGCGCTCCGGCGCGTAGCGGCGCTGTTTCGCGTGGCGCCTGTAACTGTGTGCGAAAAATGCTGCTCCAACAGCAGTTAGCGCACACAGAGAGGGTCTAAGAGAGGGCGCGCGCGGACTCGGTCTAAGAGAGGGCGCGCGGACTCGGTCTAAGAGAGGGCGCGCGCGGACCTCGGTCTGAGAGGGGCGGCTGGGCGGGCGGGTCACAGGGAGCAGGAGTCGCTGGGTCCATTGCTGGAGTCGGCGCCGGCCATGATCGCCTCGCTGATCGCGCGCAGCTGCCCGACCTGGTCCGGCGTGAGCCGGTCGATCAGGGAGCGCCTGACCTGGTCGACATGGCCGGGTGCGGCGGCTTCCAGCGCGGCCATGCCCTTGTCGGTGAGCTGGCAGACCTGGCCGCGGCGGTCGGTGGCGCAGTCGCTGCGCCGGACCCAGCCTCGTTCCTCCAGCCGGGCCACGGCGTGAGACAGGCGGCTCTTGCTCGACGTGGACGCCTCGGCGAGCTGGGTCATCCGCAGGGCGTGGCCCGGTGCCTCGGACAGCCGGACCAGGATTTCGTAGTAGCCGTGCGGTATGTCCGAGTCGCGCAACAGCTGCCCCTCGACGGTGCCGAACAGCGTGTGGCACGCGGTCAGGAACGTCCGCCACATCAGCTGCTCCTCGGCGGTCAGCCACCGGGTCTCTTCGTCGGGCACGGTACCAGCATACCCGATAGTTGTTGAGCGTTTGACAAAACTTGGGAGGTCGTGATAATCATTGAACACTCAACCAGCTACTACTGGAGTGACTACAGATGACCGCAAGCACCACGGCGAGCGCCATTCCCGGTTACGTCGCCGGCACCTGGACCATCGACCCAGTGCACTCCGAGGTCGGCTTCTCGGTCCGCCACATGATGGTGAGCAAGGTCCGCGGACGGTTCACCACCTTCTCCGGTGAGATCGTGACCGGCGAGGACCCGCTGAACTCGTCGGTGACCGCCGAGATCGACCTCGCCTCGATCAGCACCGGCAACGAACAGCGCGACGCGCACATCCGCTCGGCCGACTTCTTCGAGACCGACAAGCACACCAAGATGACCTACCGGTCCACCGTCGTCCGGCCCGAGGGCGACGGGTATGTGCTCGACGGCGAGCTCACGCTCAAGGACATCACCAGGAGCGTGCCGCTGCACCTGGAGCTGAACGGCTTCGGGCCGGACCCGTACGGCGGCACCCGGGCCGGGTTCACCGCCACCGCCGAGATCAACCGCAGCGACTTCGACGTCAAGTTCGGCCTGGCCGAGGGCGGCGGCACGGTCGTGTCCGACAAGGTCATCATCCAGCTCGAGGTCGAGGCGGTCCTGGCCCCCTGACCGGAAACTCGCTTGGCTGGCGGCGCCTGAGGCAGCATGGGAGTTGAACGCGGTCCGTACCCGGCCGCGGTTGGCACCCTGCGGAGGTTCCGATGGCAGTAGACGGGCGGGGCCTGGAGATGTCGGGCTCCGCGGCGGCCGTGGCCGCCTACGACCGGGCACTCGATCAGATGATCAGGTTCCAGGCCGAGGTCATGGACACGTCCGCGGCGGCCGCCGAAGACCGGAGCTGCGTCCTGGCCGGCGTCCTCTGCGCCTACCTGGCGCTGATGTCTACCGAGGCAGGCGCGGTGGGCAGGGCCGAGCAGGCCCTGGCCGCCGCGCCCGCTGCTGACGGGCCGGGCGCCGCCTCGCTGCTGCCGCGGGA